>JBOHWI010000486.1:0-5290 GCA_050736675.1 Binatus sp. (SeqCode) | reverse complement strand
CCAAGATCGTTGACTACCACTGCGCATCCCTGCGCGGCGAATGCTCTCGCGATGCCGCGGCCGATACCGCGACCGCCGCCGGTGATGGCGGCTACCTTTCCGTCGAGCTTGCCCATCGCTCAATTCTCCCTTGCGGCATGATGCCGGAATCCAAACGCGTCCAGTGAAAAGTGTTTTGGTTCCAATTATAATCCGCTTATAGCGCAAAACTCGGCGGACGGAACAGCCGCGCCACGACCGCGGCGCGCGCCGTGTCAGTCGGTCTCTTTGTAGGGCCTGGAGAACACGAATTCCTTGACGTCGCCCATGGTCGAGATACGGCCGACCTTGCCGTTGGGTTCGGTGAACCACAGCATGCCGTCGGGACCGGCGGTGATAAATGTCGCCATCGACTTCGCGGGCATCGGGAACGCGGTGAAGACGCCCGTCGGCGTCACGCGATAGATCAGTTGCGCGCGAATAACCGTGACCCAGAGATTTTTGTCGGGACCCGCCGCGATTCCCAGCGGCACGCCGGCATCCGGCAATGGAAATTCCGTGATATAGCCGCCGGGAGCGATTCGGCCGACTTTGTTGGCTTGCGGCTGGGTGAACCACACGTTGCCATCGGCGCCCAACGCCATCATCGCCGGCCGGCTGTCGGGAATCAGGATTGCGAATTCCTTGACGTTGCCCGAGATCGTGACGCGAGCGATGCGATTCGCCTTGTCCTCGGCGAACCACAGATTGCCGTCGCTGCCGGCGACGATTTCCGCCGGCCCTGCCCCTTTCGGCAGATCGATTTCGGTCAGAGTGCCTATTGTGCTGAGCCGCCCAATCCGATTGCCCGAGTGCTCGGTGAACCAAATATTGCCGTCCGGCCCCGCCGTTATTCCCGCCGGTCCGCTGTCCGAGTGCGGCAGCTTCACGTACGCAATTTTCCCGTCGGGCGCCACGCGCCCGATCCGATTGCCCACCGTGTCGGTGAACCACACTGCGCCGTCGGGGCCTGCGGTTATTCGTTCGGCGAATCCGTCGGGATCGATCGGATAGCGCTTGGTCGCGCCGTATGGGGTCATCCGTCCTATCCCGTCGCCCTGGTATTCGGTGAACCACAGGTTGCCGTCGAGGCCCGCCGTGATTGCGTACGGCGCATGATTGCCGAGTGGCGCCCCTGTTGGAGTCGGTTTCGCGCTCGGAACGGCCGCGGCGACCATGGACTTCGACCTTGATGGCTGTTGCGTCGCGCATCCCTGAACTGTCGCAAGCGCGACCGCGATGAGAGCTAACGTCAGCGTGCGGCGGATCGAGAGTCGGTTCAATTGACGATCCGATTGGCTCTCAGCTCGGAAATCTCGCCGGCGTCGAATCCAAAGTCGCCGAGAATTTCGTCGGTATGCTGCCCCAGGTCTGGCGCATGACGCCACAACTCGGGCTCGGTGCGCGAGAATCGCGCGGGCGATCGCACGGCGCGCACGCGGCCGGCCTTCGGATGCTCGTACTCGAAAAACGTCTCGTTCGCGACGAACTGCGGATCGTTCCAGATCGAGTCGTAGTCGTTGACCGGACCGCACGGCACGTCCGCCGCCTCAATTCGCTCCAGCCAGTAGGCGGACGGCTGCGTCGGGAACAGCGTAATCATGCTCTTGATCGATCGCCGCACGCGCTCCGGCCGCGGCTCCTCGCCCGCGAACCATTCCGGATGCCCGATCGCCCCGAGGATCGCCGTCCAATGCTTGTCCGTCAGCGGCGCAATCGTGATATAGCCGTCCGCCGTCTGAAACGGCTCGAGCGTGTTCATCGACGGCGGGATACCGGCGTCGTGCGGAAGATAGGTATGCTTCGACGCCGTGTCGGGCATCAGGTAGTAGGCGACGGCGTCGATCATCGCGATCTGCAGATGCTGTCCCCTGCCGCTGCGCTGCGCCTCGTTCAGCGCCGCGAGTATGGAAATGGCCGCCGTCATCGCGGTGACCTTGTCGCCGAGAATATTTTTTACCGCGCGCGGCCGCCCCTGCGTGCGCTGCGACGTCATCACTCCCGCCATCCCCTGTATGATCGGATCGTACGCAGGCTTGTTGACCGACGGCCCCGAGAACCCGTATCCCGCAATCGAACAATAGACGATCTTCGGATTGCGCGCCGCGACCGCGTCGTAGCCGACGCCCAGCCGCTCGACCACTCCTGGACGCACGTTCTGCACCACAACGTCCGCGCGCTCCGCCATCTTGAGAAACGCCTCGGCGGCGCCGGGACGCTTGAGGTCGAGCATCATCGCGCGCTTGTTGCGATTCCAGTTGAGGATGCCGGTGGTGACGCCGCCGCGCTCGTTGCCGGAAAGCGTGCGCGACACGTCGCCCTCGGGCGGTTCGATTTTTATCACGTCGGCGCCAAGATCGCCGAGCATCATCGTGCAGAACGGCCCTGACACCACCATGCTCAGATCTAGTACGCGAATTCCTTCCAATGGTCCCATCGACGCCTCCGGAAAAACGAAAAACTCCCCGAGTGTTACCGCCCAGAAAGTAGCCTGTGATGCTTATAGTTCAGGCGGCGTGCGACCCACAACTTCGCCGCGAGCGGTTCCCCCTTCCCGCGCGGGAAGGGGTTAGGAGTTAGGTTCCCCCGGTTCGCGCACCGCCTTCGGCACCAAGCTCTCCGCGAACCGTCCACTACCGACCGCGATCGCCCGCAGCTTAGCGACACGCGACTGTATCGCGCGGCTCCGCCGCATCCGCTCCAACGTCAGCGGCAGCCTATACATCCAGTTGAAATCGTTGATCGTGCCGGGCCGATTTATTCGCGCACTCCATCCGAACAAATCTTGAATTGGAATGATCGCGAGTTTCGACGGCGCCGCGTACAGCAGCGACAGAATCGCGTCGCGCGCCGACTCCTCGAGCATCCGGCGCGGATTTACCTTGCCTTCGAGGCCGAGTTCGCCCACGAATTTCTCCCGCGCGGCTATTGGCTGCGCCTGCCACCACACCGTCAGCGGTTCCGTGTCATGCGTCCCCGTGGTCGCGAGCGAAAGTTCCGGATAGGCCGCGGGATTTATGTATGGCTCGTCGCCGTGTCCCCAGTCGCGCTCCCACTGCATCACCTTGTATCCGGCAACGCCGAGACGGGTGAGCGATTTGCGCACCCACGGCGGCACGGTGCCCAGGTCCTCGGCGATCAGTTCTACCGCGCCCGCCTCCTGCTTAATCGTTTCCATCGCCTCTTCGCCCTGCGATCGCTGCTCGTCTTCATTCGCCGGTGTGAAAGTCCCCGCGGCGTCCGGGTCGGAACCGAAATTGAACGTCCGATAAAGGCCGACAACGTGATCGATTCGAATCAAATCGTAAAGCGATCCGGCGCGACGCGCGCGCGCGCGCAGCACTTTGAATCCCTGCGCACGCATCTGATTCCAGTTGGGCAGCGGCAAGCCCCATCGCTGCCCCTTGGGATTGAAGCCATCCGGGGGCGCGCCTACGCTCCGCGACAAATCGAACTTGTCCTGGTTGGCCCACACTTCGGCGCTGTCGCGGCATGGCGAGAACGCCAGGTCGCCGCCGAGGAATGCGCCGTGCGAGCGTGCATGCGCGCGCATCTCCGACCACTGCCGATGCGCGATAAACTGCCAATAGCCGTACATCTCGATCGCGTCCGCCAGCTCGCGGCGCGCGAGCGTTAGCGCGCCCGGATCGCGCCGCGCAATTTCCGCCGGCCACGTTTCCCAACTGGTCCAGTTGAAGCGCTCCTTCAGCGCGCGAAATAGCGCGTAGTCGTGGAGCCAGTACGCGTTGGCCTCGATAAACGCACCGATCCGCGCGCCTTCATCGCGGCCGCCGCGCGCATGACTCGCCCGGTACGCGCGCTCGAGCAATGGAAATTTTTCCCGCCGAATGATCGCGCGCCGCGCCAATCGCCCCTTCCCCATCGCCTCACGCGCACGCGCCGACACCACCCGCCCGACTCCCGCTAGCCCGCTGATCGAGATGTACATCGGATCGATCGCCATCACGCTCATCGCGCTGTACGGACTCAGATCCTCCGGCCCGGTCTCGTCCAACGGCAGCAGTTGGATTACGCGATGTCCCATCGACAGCGCGAAGTCGATCATCGGCGCGAGATCGAGTATCTCCCCGCGTCCGAGATCGCCGCGCGTGCGGATCGAAAAGAGTGGAATCAGTATTCCCGCGGACCGCGTCATCATCATGAATAAGGAGGCGGCGCGATTTTCTCTGTCATCCTGACGACGGGAGCGTTAGCGACGGGAGGAACCTGGCTTCTGGCTTCCGGACAGCTTTGCGTACGCAAAGCCGGTTCCGGTTTCCGAGTCCGCGCGCTGCGCGCGCTCCTTCGATGTCATCGCTCAATTTGCACAGCCTCGCAACTCAAATCACATACCCCCCGTTGGGGCTGAGCACCTGGCCGACCATGAACTTCGAATCGTCACAGGCGAGGAACAGCGCCGCCGCCGCGATATCGCTCGGCTGGCCGAAGCGCCCAATCGGCGTAATCGCTTCGATCTGCTTGCGCATCTCGCCGTCGATGATTGAAGTCATCGGCGTGTCGATAAATCCCGGCGCGATGCAATTGACCAAAATACCCATCGGCGCCACTTCGCGCGCGACCGACTTCGTGAACGAGATGATCCCGCCCTTCGCCGCGCAGTAGTCCGACGCGAACGCCAGCCCCGTGGTGCCTGCGATCGAACCCATATTGATGATGCGTCCCGACTGCTTCGGGATCATAACCTTCAACGCCTCCCGCGTGCAGTAGAACGTCGAGTCCAGATGCGTCGCGATCATCTTGCGCCAGTCCTCGTCGGTCTTTTCGTGAGTCGGCATCGCGACATTCGTTTCGCGGCTGCGCGCGATACCCGCGTTGTTGATCAGAATATCGATGGTCCCGAACGCCTTGATAAACTCCACGAACATCCCGGCGACCGCCGCGCTGCTCGACACGTCGGCGACGAACGGCCGCGCCTTGCCGCCCGCGCGCTCGATTTCGGTCGCGACGTTATCCGCCGATTCGGGCCGGATGTCGTTGACGCCGACCTTCGCGCCCTCGCGCGCGAACGTCAGTCCCGTCTCGCGCCCGAGTCCCGAACCGCCGCCGGTGATCAGCACAACCTTGTCTTTGAGTTTCATCTCGCGCCTCTTTCTTGAGAGCATTGCATAATCGGCCCCGCCGTCTTTCCCCTCTCCCTGCTAGGAGACCTTTTCACAACCGGCGCGCGCCTCGTTCCCCTCTCCCTGCGTGGAGAGCTTTGCGCAACCGGCAATTGTGATGGAGGTTGAGCGGATTGGTGATGGTTGATCAT
>JBOHWI010000485.1:0-2662 GCA_050736675.1 Binatus sp. (SeqCode) | reverse complement strand
CACCGGCTCGCGATGGTGCGGGCGGCGACCAAGGGCAATCGGCATTTCATGACGTCGGACGTCGAGATTCGCCGGGCCGGGCGTTCGTACACGATCGACACGGTGCGCTACTTCCTGGCCACCCTGCGCCAGCCGGCCCCGCTTTACCTGCTGATGGGCGCGGATCAATTTGCCGAGCTGGATACGTGGAAGGAGCCCGAGGAACTGGCTCGGCTGTGCAACTTCGCCGTTCATACAAGGTTAACCGAGGGGCAAGAGGGGCCGGCGCGAATTTCAGTTGCCGCGCTCAAAAAGTTTGGCTACACTCAGGCAGACGATCACTACGTGCATTCGAGCGGACAAACGCTATCTTTCGTCGAAACCACGTTCCTACCTATTTCAGCGACTGAAATTCGCGGCAAACTGCAACACCATGAATCGATCAGGTACCTGGTGCCGATCGACGTCGTCGATTACATCCAGCGCCACGCGCTGTATTGAGGTTCTCTCTGCTTAAACACCCGCGTTCATTCCCACCCCGATCGAACCATCCACAAACGGCGAGCCGGTTGCCGCATCGCGGTCAGATTTCTTGACGGCGCTGAAGAAGGCGTTCGCCGCTGCCCAAGCGGCGCTGGAGAAAAAGGCCTACGACCTGGTCGTGCTCGAAGCCGAGCATCTGAAACCGGTGGCGGATTATTTCCTGGTGGCGACCGGGCGCTCGGACGTGCAGGTGCAGGCAATCGCGCGCGGAATCGAGGAGGCGATGGGCAAGTTGGGCCAGCGGGCGCTGGCGGTCGAGGGGATGCATCACGCGCACTGGGTGGTGCTCGACTACGACGACGTCGTCATCCACCTGTTCTACGAACCGGCGCGCGAGTTCTACCGGCTCGAGCGCAACTGGATCGACGCGCACGAAGTGAAGCTGCCCGAGCCGATTCGCAAGCAGGCCGAGGGCTTGCGCCTGCGCGCGATCGGGTGAGCGCCGGCGCTCCCGCGCCGCCTCGTCAGATGTCGCGAATAATGTGCGAGATCCACACCAGGACCACGGCGCCGACCGTGGCGATGAGAATGCCGCCGATCAAGCCGTTGGGGCCTGCAATGCCGAGCGACCTGAAGATCCATCCGCCGACGAGGCCCCCGATCAAGCCAAGCACGAGATCCCCGATCAAGCCGAAGCCCGCGCCGCGAACGATCTTGCCGGCCAGCCATCCCGCGATTATCCCGACTACGATCCAGTACAGCATCGTGGGGTCCTCCTGCTCGTTGTCACGATGGCGCTCGAACCACGGAGCGTGATCGCTACTTTTTTTGTTCCATCGGAACACCGCAGCACTTGAGCTGGCCGGAGCCGGCCTTGGTGACGATGACCTGCGATTTGCAGTTGCCGCAAATGTAAACTTTGCCGAGCTGATTTGCCATTCGTGGATCCTGGTCCTTTCGGATGATTTGACCTCTTAAAATTTGCGCCGAAAATTCACGCGCCCCGGAATAGCGGCTTGCGCTTCTCGAGAAAAGCGCGGACGCCTTCGGCGCGGTCGGCAGTCGTTTGTAGCAGGGCGTACAGATCCTCCTCAAGCCTGATGCCCTGCTCCAAAGTCATGTCGTAACCCTTAAGCACTGCATCCTTGACCAGGCGCGCGGCAAGCGGAGCGCGGCTCAGGATGGCCTCGGCAACGCGGCCGCTGGTGGCGGCGAGCTCGGTCGGGCCGGCGGCAAGATAAGTGACGAGGCCGGATCGCATCGCCTCGTCGGCTCCGAGAGCCGTCCCGGTGAGCATCAGGCGCAGAGCGTTGGCGGCGCCCATGAGGCGCGGGAGGCGCTGAGTCGCGCCGAAGTGAGGCATCGCGCCGCGCTTCATCTGCGTGATCGCGAATCGAGCGCAGGAAATCGCGACGCGAATGTCGGCGGCCATCGCAAGTTCGAGGCCCTCGTCAAAGGCGTCGCCGTTAATGATGGCGACGGTCGGCTTGGACAGCACCGCAAGCGATTCGACCAGGCGCGGATCGACGGCGGCGTCGAAGCCGACGCAGAACGACGAGCCGGCGCCGGTGATAGCGAGCATGCGGGCGTTGTCGTCGCCCTCGACGTGCTCGAACAGCTCGAGCATGCGGACCGCCATCGCGGGCGTGACGATCGCGCGCAAGCCGGGGAATCGGAGTGTCGCGTTGACGCATCCGCTGGCAATTGAAACGTCAATCGCTCCGGCGCGCGCTGGGCGCGCGGCACGATGCGGCCGGGATTTTTTGGCGGGGCGCGGCGTCAGACGCCTCCAGCGGGCGCACGCAGATCTTTGCGCAGGATTTTGCCGAGTGGATTTTTGGGCAGCGCGTCGATGAACTCGATACGCTCGGGCCGCTTGAAGCTGGCCAGGCGCGAGCGGCAAAACTCGGTGAGCTCGGGCTCGGTTACGTTGCTGCCCTTGCGTACACATACGAAGGCCTTGACGACTTGACCCCACTCGACCGAGGGCACGCCGATGACGGCGCATTCGTCAACGGCTGGATGGCTCATGAGGA
Organism: Binatus sp. (SeqCode); assembly: GCA_050736675.1. Classification (GTDB taxonomy): domain Bacteria; phylum Desulfobacterota; class Binatia; order Binatales; family Binataceae; genus Binatus. The sequence continues at coordinate 164 of JBOHWI010000485.1, read as the reverse complement.
CGGTTTCGATTTCGGCGGGCGCGATATTCTCGCCGCCGCGGATGATCATGTCGTCCTTGCGGCCGGCGAAGAAGACGTAGCCGTCGTCGTCGAGCCAGCCGAGGTCTCCCGTCGCGCGCCATCCGTCGGGCAAGCGCGCGTCGTCCTCGCGGCCGGCGTAGCCC
>JBOHWI010000484.1:0-2911 GCA_050736675.1 Binatus sp. (SeqCode) | reverse complement strand
GACTCGGGCGCGGCGCAATCGCCGTGTTTGTCGCCGATCACGGCGTCGCGGCTGAAGGCGTCAGCGCGTTTCCGCAGGCGGTCACGGCCGAGATGCTGCGCAACATCGCCGCCGGCGGCGCCGCTATAAGCGTGCTCGCGCGACGCTTCGGCTACGCGCTCAAAGTCGTCGACGTCGGCGTCAAGGTCGACACCAGCACGAAGCCGCTCGCGGGCGTGACGTATCGTCGCGTCGGCGCGGGCACGCGTAACTTCCTTGATGGTCCGGCGATGACGGCTGATGAGACGACGCGCGCGCTCGAAATCGGAATCGAAATCGCACGCGAGCTTGCCGACAACGGCGCGACACTGATCGGTATCGGCGAGATGGGAATCGCAAACAGCACGCCCGCCGCCGCGATCCTCTGTGCGCTTACCGCAATCGCGCCGGACTCGATCGTCGGGCGCGGCACCGGCCTCGACAACGCGGGCGTGCGCCGCAAAATCGAGGTGGTCACGCGCGCGCTCGAGATCCATCGCGCGGCGTTGACGTCAGGTGAGGCGATACTGGCATCGCTCGGCGGTTTCGAGATCGCAGCGATGGCCGGGGTCTGCCTTGGCGGCGCCGCGTCGAAGGTACCGGTCGTAGTTGACGGTTTTATCGCGACGGCGGCCGCGGCGGTTGCTGAGAAGATTCATCCCGGCCTGTTCGATCATCTCTTTTTCAGCCATCGCTCGGCCGAAGGCGGCCATGCGCTCGCGCTCGAACATTTCAAGCTGCGCCCAATTCTCGATCTCGATCTCCGGCTCGGTGAAGGCACCGGCACCGCGTTCGCAATGAACGTGATCGACACCGCGCTCGACCTGCTGCAGAACATGGCGACCTTCGAGGGCGCGGGCGTGTCCGGCAAAGAGCGATGAACGGCGACGAGGACGCGCCGCCGACGAAAGGCGGTTTTTTGACCGAGTTGCGGCTTGCGTTCAGCTTCCTCACGATCATCCCGGTGATCGATCGGCGGCGCGCGTCCGAGGAAGCGGTCGCGGCGTCGTTCGCATGGTTTCCGATCGTGGGTCTTGCGCTTGGCGGCGCGCTCGCCGCGGAGGATTGGATCCTCGCGTACGTCTTCGCGCAAGTGATTCGCTCCGTTCTCATCATCGTGTCGCTCACCGTCGTCACCGGCGCGGTTCATCTGGACGGTCTGGCCGACACGGCCGACGCGCTCGGTGCGGGACGCGATCGCGAGCGCGCGCTCGACATCCTGCGCGACAGCCGCGTCGGCACTTTCGGCGCGAGCGCGATTTTCTTCGACCTGACGCTGAAAATCCTCGCGCTCTCGACGCTCGCGGGTCATCGCCGATACGCGGCGCTGATTCTCGCGCCAATAATCGCGCGCTGGGCCATGGTGCTGGTCACCGCGAGGCTTCCTTATCTGCGCGCCTCGGGCTCAGGCTCGACGCTGCTGGGCGGGAAAAATCTTTCTATGCGCGCGAGCATTGTCGCAGCTCTCGCACTTGTCGTTTTGCTGACACTTGGCGCGATGCGCCCGATCGCGCTCGCGACCGCAGTCGCAATTGCCGTAGTGTTCGCGATGCGATGGTTCTACCGGCGATGGCTAGGCGGAGTGACCGGCGATTTGATCGGCGCGTGCGGCGAGCTGGTCGAGCTCGCGGTTCTGATCACAATGGCGTCGTGACGCTCACTTCAGTTTGAGCGGATATCCGGCGACCATCAGGAGCACCTGGTCCGCGGCCGCCGCGATTTTCTGATTGGTCCATCCCAGCAGGTCGCGGAAACGGCGCGACTCTGCGTGATCGGTCGGCACGATTCCGGATCCAACTTCGTCGGTCACGACGATGCTCGCGAAAGGCGCCTGCTTCAGCGCCGTCGCGAGCCGGTCCGCCTCAGCCAGAACGGTCCCGCCGTCCGCTCCGCGACGCAGCATCAGGTTGGAGATCCACAGCGTCAGGCAGTCCAGCACCACTAAATCAGCGCTTCGATCGAGCCTCTCCAGCGCGGCGACGATCTGGATCGGCTCCTCGACAGTCTGAAAGTCGGGCGGCCGTGTGGTCCGGTGAAATTCGATTCGCGCCGTCATTTCGTCGTCGAGCGCCTGCCCGGTCGCGACGAAGAATTTGCGTTGATACGACAGCGCGAGCTTCAGCGCCTGCATACTTTTGCCGCTGCGCGCGCCGCCGGTGATTAACGTGATGGTGCCCATGCCGAACAATCGAGAGTACACGATCGCGGCGCGCGCGACGAAAATTTTCGCGCTCTTCGCGGTCAGTTGACTGCGCACGATGCGGCGCGTAACTTCGGCGTCGCACCCGGTGCTCGGGAAGCCGGTTTAAAATCCGGCGCTGCCCCGCAACTGTGTGGGGGGACGACGGCCCATCATGCCACCGCTCAAGCGGGAAGGCGGGCCCGAGGACGAACCCCAAGCCAGGAGACCGGCCGGGTCACTAACTGTCTGCCTTCCGCGGGGAAGGTGGCCTCAGGCCCGAATTTCCTGAAGCCTCTTTTCAGTATCCGACCCGGACCGCTCCCCCGCGAGGCAGCCTTTGAACTCGGAGGGAGTTCATGCGGTTTTTTCAGTATTTCCTGTCGAGCATGGTAGCGCTAGCTCTTTCAACACAGATCGCGCGGGCGCAGGAGCCTGCGTCGACCTCATCGCCGGCGCAAACTCAAACCACCAAAACGGCTCCGGCCCCAAAAAAAGCGACGAAGCCGACGACGACGCCCACGAAACAGGAGGCGCAGAAGCTGAATCCGGTGGTCGTTACCGCGACGCGAATCCCGCAGCCAATCGGCGAGATCGGCACGACGATCACGGTCGTCGAAGACCCGCAAATCCAGGAGCAGAAGATCCAGCGCGTCGAGGACGTGCTGCGCGAGGTGCCCGGCGTGCAGGTCACGCAAAGCGGCTCGCCCGGCT
>JBOHWI010000483.1:0-1801 GCA_050736675.1 Binatus sp. (SeqCode) | reverse complement strand
CTGTAGATCCTGCTCGACGGTATCCTCGACGCCCGGATACTGAATCTTCACCGCCACGTCGACGCCGTCGCGCGTGACCGCACGATGCACCTGTCCGAGCGACGCGGCGGCAAACGCAGTCTGATCGAAACTCCGGAAGAGCGCCTCGGGTCGCTTGCCGATCTCGCGTTGTATCTGTTCCGAGATGGTCGCGTAGTTCATCGGCGGCACGCTCGATTGCGTCGCGCGCAAAACGTCGAGAGCCTCGCCCGGCAGCAGGTCCTTGCGAATCGAAAGCATCTGGATGAGCTTCATGAAGGCGCCGCGAAGCTGCTTGGAGCTTTCGACAATTCGCTGTGCGTTGCGGATGTGAGTCTCGAGCAGATCGCGCTCGCGCGCAGGCGCGCTCTGAAACGGACGCCGCAGTTGATTCCACAGGTAGCTGGAACCGACCTGCGACGCGAGCTCGCCCATCTTCATCGCGCGGCGCGCGCGCCCGCTGGTGATTGACGTGCGTTTCGCCATCAGCGGCCGTCGCGCTCGATTCCAACGCGGTTGATCAACGTCGCGGCGAGCGCCGCGCCGAAACCGTTGTCGATATTGACGACGGTTACGCCGCTCGCGCACGAATTCAGCATTCCCAGCAGCGCGGCCAGCCCACCCATCGACGCGCCATAGCCCACGCTGGTCGGCACGGCGATGACAGGCTTGTCGACCAGGCCCGCAACCACGGAAGGCAGCGCGCCCTCCATTCCGGCGACGACGATCAGCACGCTCGCCTCGCGAATACTTTCGAGGTTGGCAGTCAGCCGATGAATTCCCGCAACGCCGACGTCGTAAACGCGCGCCACGCGATTTCCGAACAGTTCGCCACACAGCGCGGCCTCCTCGGCCACGGGAATGTCGGAAGTGCCGGCGCTCAGCACCATCACGACGCCTTGCCCGGACGCCTTCAGCCGCTCTTTCACAACGGCGCCGATGCGCGCATCCGAATGGTAAACCAGTGCGCGAATCTTACGTTTCACGAGGCGCGCCTTGTCCGCGGCCAGCCGCGTAATTATCAGATTCGTTCCCGACGCGAGCACGCGCTGGCCGATCGCGGCGAGCTGTTCGGCAGTCTTACCCTCGCCGAAAACCACTTCGGGAATCCCGCGCCGGACGCTTCGGTGGTTGTCGAGCTTGGCAAAACCAAGGTCCTCGAACGGGAGCTCGCGGATATGCTTGAACGCAGCGCCGGGAGTCATCTTGCCGGCGGCGACTCCGTCGAGGATCTCGCGAATTCGCTTTTCGGTCATCGCCGCCTGAGGAGTTCGGGGCGGATCGGATGCGCCAGCGCCAGCATAAGTTCGCGCACTGCCCGCGCGTCGCTGCGCGTGACGGTGACCGTCAAGTCGCCCTCGATTAATTTTTCGCCGGGCTTGGGAATATGCCCGAGTCGTTCGACCACCAATCCTCCGATCGTAGCATACTCATCCGCCTCCGAAAGCTTGAGGCCGAAGTGTTCGTTCAGTTCCGCAATCGGCGCGCGACCGTTCACCGACAGCACGCGCGGACTGACTATTTTAGCAAGCTCTTCGCCAAGGTCGTGCTCGTCCTCGATCTCACCGACGATCTCTTCGATCAGGTCTTCCAGCGTCAGAATTCCCGCCGAGCCGCCGTACTCATCGACGATTACGGCCAAATTCTCGCCGGTCCGTTGCATCGCTACCAGCACCTCGTCGAGCGGCATCGATTCGGGAAAATAACTGACCGGCCGCATCACGTCGCTCACCGGACGGCTCAAGTCAGGCGCCTGCAACAGATCGAACACGTGCACAACCCC
>JBOHWI010000482.1:0-5504 GCA_050736675.1 Binatus sp. (SeqCode) | reverse complement strand
ATCAAGGATTACCTCGCCGGCGACCAGCACGCGCAGCGGTTTGAGCGCCGGCAGGCCGTGCTCGTGACGCAAGGATTCGGGACGAGCAGAGGAGGGCGTTTTGCGTCGAGCCATGATGGCCGCATCTTACGCCGCGGCGCCGCTCGCGTTAAACCGTCTGCGTGAGCCGCTCGTTCAGTTCTCCGCGAGTCGCCAGGAACCAGACCTCATTGCCGCGGTTCGATTCGGCCACGAAGTCGCGCAAGGCGGAGCTTTCAGCGAGATGCCGCGAGATGTCGCCGATGATCACCAGACGCCGCCGATACTGGACGAATTTCTGGATCAGCTCGCCTGCGATACGCGTGCTCAACCGAAAGAATTCATCATCGAGGCAATCGACGGGAATGACGATCAGCGTGGCGCGATTCTCGAAAGACTTCCCGACAATCTCGACAGCATCATTATAAGTGCGCAGCCGAGTCTCGTCCGCCGCGAGTTCGAGCACGCGCGCGCCGTGCAGTTCGTAGAATGTGGTTGGCATTGCGCTTCACCGAATCGCGTAGCCGCCGTCGACGTACACGATCGATCCCGTCACGAAGTCCGACGCGTGCGAGGCCAAAAACACCGCCGCACCCGCCATCTCTTCGGGCTTGCCGAAGCGGCCGGCAGGCGTGCGCATGATTATTTCGTCGAACATCGGTCCGCTCTGCGCGCCCACCGTCATGTCGGTTTCGATCCATCCTGGCACGATCGCGTTGACCTGGACGTTGTGCGGCGCCAGCTCGATCGCCATCGTCCTGGTGGTCTGTACCAGCGCGCCCTTCGCGGCCGGATACGCGACGCCGCTCTGGGAGCCGAAGTGCGAATACTCGCTCGCGATATTGATTATCTTGCCGCGCTTGCGCGCGACCATCGCTTGCGCCGCAATCTGCGAAAGGAAGAAGCATGAGTTCAGGTTCGTTTCGATCACTCGATCCCAGTCCTCGGCCCTGAACTTCAACGCGCTGCGCATGATCGCGATTCCGGCGTTGTTGACGAGAATCGAAATGGGTCCGAGCTTGCGCTCGACTTCCGCCATCGCGGGGCGCAGGTCGTCGCGTCGCGTTACGTCGAGCGGGATCGCGATCGCCTTTACCCCCTTCTTATCGAGCTCGTCCACCACAGCGTGATTTTTCTCTTCGTTGCGCGCGAGGATCGCAACCGCCGCGCCGGCCTCGGCAAATCCGAGCGCGATTCCGCGCCCGATCCCGCCATTGCCGCCGGTGACGACCGCGACCTCTCCGCTCAGATCGAACATCTTCGGACTCGCCATTGCGCTTCTCCCACGCTCGCGGTTGGACAGCGAACGCTAACCGCTTCTATATTGGCGAATCTGACGATTGCCGCAATCTCCGACGAGGACACGACGATGGGACTACGAACGGCTGAAGAATATAAGAGCTCCTTGCGCGACGGCCGCGCGGTGTTTTTCAGGGGCGAGAAGGTGGCGGACGTGACCGCTCATCCGGTGATCGGAATCGCAGTTGAGCACGCGGCGCTCGACTACCGGATGGCGCACGATCCGAAGTATCGCGAGCTGGCGGTCGTGAAAGAGGGCGCCGACGAGTACAGCCGCTACTACCACGTCCCGCAAAATGGTGACGACCTGCGGAGGCGCAGCGAGCTGATCGCAGCCTCGACCCGCGAGGGCGCGACGCTGGTCGTACTGATCAAGGAAATCGGCACCGATGCTCTCCTGGCCCTGCACATCATTGGCGAACGGCTCGCGGCGGCCGGCAAGCCCGAGTACCGCGAGCGCATCCACAAGTACTACCGCAGTTGCCGCGACAACGATCTCGCCGTCGCAGTTGCGCAGACCGACGTCAAGGGCGATCGCGCGCTCGGCCCCACACAGCAGGATCATCTGGATTACTATGTGCGAATCGTCGAGGAGCGCCCCGACGGAATCGTCGTGCGCGGCGCGAAGGTCCACACCAGCGTCTCGACCAATACCAATGAAGTGATTGTGTTGCCGACGCGCGCGATGCGCGCCGAGGACAAAGCTTACGCGGTGGCGTTCGCGCTGCCGGTTAACACGCCGGGGTTGAAGCTGCTCGCGTCGCCGCACGGCAGCTCGCACAAAAATGACTTCGAGCACCCGATCAGCGCCCGGCACAAGATGATGGAAACGCTGACGGTCTTCGACGACGTGTTCGTGCCGAAGGAGCGTGTCTTTCTGCAAGGCGAGATCGATTTCGCCGGATTGCTCGCGCTGACTTTCGTGCGATTCCATCGCTTCACCGCCGTGTCGTACAAATTGCCGCTGCTCGAGCTGATGGCGGGCGCGGGGCATGCGGTCGCGGAAGCCAACGGCATTTCGCGCGCGGGTCACGTGCGCGACAAGCTCACCCATCTCGCGGCTTATCACACCACCGTGCGCGGACTGATCGAACACGCCGCGCGCACCTGCACTTATGAGGATGGCGTCGCAGTGCCGAGTACGCTGCTCACCAACGTTGCCAAGTATCACTTCGCGCACAACTACCATCAGGCGGTGCAAATCGTGCAGGATCTCGCCGGCGGGTTGCTCGTGACGGGGCCGGCGGCCGAAGATCTCACGAGCGAAGCGACGCGCGCCTACGTGCTCAAGTACATGGGCGGCGCGAAGGGCTTCGATGCCGAAAAGCGGCTCAAGCTGCTGAACCTGATTGGCGATGTGACGTCGTCGGACTTCGGCGGTTACCAGGAAGTGCTCGCGGTGCACGCCGAGGGCGGCTTCGAAGCGGAGAAGCTGCAGGCCTACCGCGAGTACGACTTCAAGACGGTGGCAGCCTACGCCAGAAAGCTCGCGGGCATCTGAGCGGCGCGATCGCCGTGCGCAGAGTGCTAAGTCCAGTCCTTAGTTTTGCCTCGAACTCTACCAGCAACGCCGCGAACTGCTCCGGCTTTGCGTCGTGCATCGAGTGCGGCATTTGCGGGAATGAGCGGTAGTCGATCGAATTGCCCGCGAGCTTGACCAACTCGCATATGCGCTTTGCCTGCAGGTCGGAAGCGGCGCCCATCAAGTGGCCTTCGGTTTCGTCGACGTGGCGGAAATGGTGCGTGTACAGCACCGGGCATTTGACGTTTGCCAGCATCCGCGCGTGATCGCAGCTCGCGAATACTGACCCCTCCCAGAACGCGCGCGCCCATTCGGGATCGTATTCCTTGAGGCGCTGCGGGACCTGGCCGTCGTTGCCGAACATCAGCGGGACCAGCGCGCGCGACAGCCATTCGGGTAGCTCGGTCTTGGATGCCTCGAGCATCCCGGCCCAATCGCCCACACTCCATTGATCGCCCAGGTATTTGCTCATCAAGGCGAACGTCGGCCCGATTGTCTGACGGATTGACTGCCCGCACGAAGTGTTGACCTCCGACGAGAACAGCGGCGGGTCTTCGTAGTGCGCGCCGTGAATCGTGCCGGGCATTTCATACGCGGAGAGCCACGCGGCGACGACGCCACCCGATGAAAGTCCACTGACGATGACGGGCCGGCCGATAGCCAGCGCCATAAACCGCACCAGGTCGTTGCCGAAATTGTCAACGGTGTAGCGTCCCGGCGTCCTGCTCGATCTTCCCTGCCCGCGCAGATCGACGGCGAAGACCTGGAAATGTTCCTTGAGCAGGTCCATCGCCCGCTCATAGCCCCACCATGATTCTGTTTGTCCCGGGATCAGCAACAATGCGGGCTTGTCGGGCGCACCAGCAACTGCGTAATTGATCGTGGCTTCGCCGGTGTCGATCGTTTTTTCAGTGAAAGCGTGAGCGACATAGGTCGCTGCCGGATTGTCGGGGCCGAAACGAAGCGCGCTCATGACTCGGTAAAGCGCCTACTTTTCGGTGCGCAGTTCGACCGTGTTGCCGTCGGGATCGAGGATCCACAGTTGACGGCCTGCGCCCATATTCGGTCCTTCGAGAAACTCGATGCCCATTTCCTTGAGCGTGCGCTTGGTCTCGTCGAAGTCTTCGACGTCGAAGGCGACGTGCGCGCCGAGCGGGTCGGGTTTCTGCCCGCGGTTCTCGCTCGAAATGATATGCAGCGCGTTGTTGCCGATCCCGTACCACGCGCCGCCAAAGCCGAAGTTCGGTCGCGGAATCCGCTTCAGCCCGACCACGTTCTCGTAAAAGCTGGTCGCCTTCTCGACGTCGCTGACGCGAAACGCCGCGTGATTGAACGCCTTTGCTTTGATCATAGTCAGTTCTCCTCTACCGTGAAGATCTAGCACGACCCAACGCGACGGCGGCAAGCGCTTGCGCGCCCCTACTCGAACGCGTTCTCGCCGGTGATGTCGCGGCCGAGGATCAGCGTATGCACGTCGAAGGTGCCCTCGTACGTGTTAACCGTCTCGAGGTTCAGCATGTGGCGAATCACCGGGTACTCGTTCACGATTCCGTTGGCGCCGAGCATGTCGCGAGCGTCGCGCGCTATCTTCAGCGCCTCGTTGACGTTGTTTCTCTTCGCGAACGACACGTGTTCCGGGCGCATCTTGCCCGCGTCCTTCAGATGCGCGAGGCGCAAGCAAATCATTTGAGCCTTGGTGATCTCTGTCAACATCTTCACCAGCTTGGCCTGCACCAGTTGATAGCCCGCCAGCGGACGCGAGAACTGTTTGCGCGATTTCGTGTAATCGAGCGCGCAATGGAAACACGATCGCGCCGCGCCAATCGCGCCCCACGCTATTCCGTAGCGCGCCTGCGTCAGGCATCCGAGCGGCCCCTTCAGTCCGCGCGCTTTTTCCAGGTGCGCAGCCTTCGGAATTCGCACGTCTTCCAAAATCAATTCTGACGTGATCGACGCGCGCATCGAAAATTTTCCGTGGATGTCGCGCGTCGAAAATCCCGGCGTTCCTTTCTCGACCAGGAATCCGGTTATGCCCTCGTCGACCTTCGCCCACACGATCGCGACGTCGGCGATTGAGCCGTTCGTGATCCAGCGCTTGGTCCCGTTGAGAATCCAGTCGTCACCGTCGCGCCGCGCCCGCGTTTCCATCCCGCCCGGGTCCGAGCCATGGTCCGGCTCGGTCAGCCCGAAGCAGCCGATCAATTTTCCCTTCGCCATTTCCGGCAAGTAGCGTTGCTTCTGTTCCTCGCTGCCGTTTGCATAAATAGCGTACATCGAAAGCGCACTCTGGACCGACGCGAACGAGCGCAGCCCCGAGTCTCCGGCCTCGAGTTCCTGCATGATCAGGCCGTACGCTACGTTGTTCATACCCGCGCATCCGTAGCCCTTCAGATTAGCTCCGAACATCCCAAGCTCGGCCATTTGCGGTACGAGGTGCATAGGGAAGGTTTCACTCGTAAAATTGCGCTCGATTAGCGGCAGGATTTCGCGATCCACGAAGCGTTTGGCCGTGTCACGCGCCATCCGCTCCTCCTGCGTCAGCAGGTCGTCGAGCTGAAAAAAATCGAGGTCTCTCAATAAATCCGCCATCTTGCGCTCCATACGATTCCTGAGGGCTGGTTCACCGTGAGTTCGAGCATGGCAGGCGCCAGAATTCGATCCGTGC
>JBOHWI010000481.1:0-5424 GCA_050736675.1 Binatus sp. (SeqCode) | reverse complement strand
CGACACGACTTCGGCGCACCGGATATGGCTGCGATCGATCTTCAGCAGACCGATGCCGGTGCTGTAATCCTTGCCGACGATCTTTGCCTCGAGCTGCTCGCCGCCGGGCATCGTAACGATCACGTTTTTCGCGCCCAGCAACAGGTAGTGAGCGGTGAGGATGAGGCCGTCCGGGCCGACGACGGTGCCGGTGCCGCGGCGATCGGTGCCGAGGCCAATTGCGGTCGAGACGTGGGTCGCAGGGATGTGCGAGTGAACGCCGACGGTGGCGCGCAGAACTTTTTCGAGCAGAAATGGAGGTGCGTTCACGATGGATGTCCCGCGAACTAGGCTAGGGCCGCGCACTTGCGGTTTCAAGCGCGATCGTTCAAGCGAGCGGCTGAAAAAAAAGAGGCGGTCCCGGATGAGACCGCCTCAAATGAGAAAAGTTGGGCCGGTTTACTTCGCGCTCTTCACTTTTTCACCGGCGCCTTGGGCATCGCGGTCTCATTCGCGCGAATCGAAAGCGTCTGCAGCGCCTCGCCGAGGTCGAGCTCGCTGTACTTCTGATTCGAATACAATTCGTCGAGCCGCTTGACCGCCAGATTCGCACTCATGTCGTTCATCGAGAGCTGACCCGAGAGCTGATGTATAATGCGGCGAGCGCCCTTCCAATGAAACAGATCAGCGGCGGAATTGAGTACGTCCAGCTTGCCGACACTGACTTTCATCGCGTCGGAATAGCCGTTGATGTAACCATCCTTGGCCGCGCCGTTGAGGCGGTTCCAGAAACTGCCATTGTGGCTCACGTTGGACGACGCAAAGGCCACAGCCCAACTGGCAATGAAACCAAGCATCACGCCGGCGGCAAATTTCTTCATTTTGCGATTACTCTCCCCCAAACCGATGGCAACCTGTTTAGCAAAATTCCTTTACTAGCGCAAAATTGTGACGTCCCATTGGGGGTAGACATCGGACGGCAATAGTTGAGTAAATCCGCTGTAACCTGCCGAAAACCTCGCTTTCCCAGCTCGCGGGCCGTAGCCGAGGCATCCCCGCCACCCACAACAACGCGAAGTCTAGAACATTTCAAGAGTCAGGTAAATACGGGCATTTTTCACTCAGAAAGAGGTAGTCACAGGTTTGCCAGGATTGAATGGGCGCGCACGGCGGTGCCATGATCATCCCCGCCCGGCCCGTGGCGCGAATCCATGACCATCTACGAGCAGGTTCTCACGTTTATCCACAGACCCGAGCCTGAATCGTTCCACCGGCTCGCATTGGCCGTTTTTCGGCATCAGTTCGAGACCGTTTGCACATACCGGCGCTACTGCGAGAGCCGCGGCGTCGAGCCCGGGGCGGCGGTGCGGACGGTGGACGACGTCCCGGCGGTCAGCAGTGTCGCGTTCAAGTATGCCGATCTTTCGATTGACGGCGCCGCGCGACTCCCCGGCGCAGCTATCTTTCTCACCAGCGGGACCACGCAAGGCCCTGAGCGCCGCGGACGCCACATAGTGGCGCGGCCCGAGATTTATCGCGCGTCGGCGATTGCTCATCTGCGGACCATGCTGTTCCCCGACGCGCACCGGATGTCGATTCTCGCGTTGCATCCGACGGCGGATGCGATGCCGGAGTCGTCGCTGGCGACGATGATCGGCTGGTGTATTGACGAGTTCGCGGCGCGCTCGCAGCGGGCGGCCGCGCGCGACAGTGTCAATGTCGAAGCGGCGATCGCGTTTCTTGGAGACTGCGCGCTACGGCGCGAGCCGGTCTGTATCTTGGGCACGACGGCGGCATTTGCGGCGCTGTTTTCCGGGCTTCGCAGCAGCGGCGTCAAACTTCGGCTTGCGCCGGGTTCGCGAATGATGGACACCGGAGGACCGAAGGGGCAGGCCGTGCCGATGCAAGCCTCCGAGGTGATTGCGCAGGCGGGCGCATTGCTCGCGGTTTCGCCTGCGATGGTCATCAACGAATACGGCATGACGGAATTGTGCTCGCAGCTTTACGACGCGACGGCGTTCAATTGCCCCGGCGCGTCGGAGGCGGAACCGCGGGACAAGATTCCCCCGCCGTGGCTGCGCGTGACGGCGCGGGATCCCGTCACTTTGCTCCCGAAGCCGGACGGAGAGATTGGGCTGTTGGCGTTTTTCGATCTGGCCAACGTCGGCTCGGTCTCGGCGGTCATGACGGAGGACCTGGGCTGGGTCGAGCGCGGCCGGGTTCGCGTGCTGGGCCGAACGGCGCGAGGTGAAACTCGCGGCTGCGCGCTGGGTATAGCGCAGTTCTCAGCTACAGAGGCTGCGCGATGAGTGCGAGTGCGATGCCGGCGCGCGCGGCGGATGGCAGCGCGGGCAGCCTCGATCCGTCGCGGCTGCTCGAAGCGGATATAGCGTCGGCAGCAGCGCGCGTGCGAGCCGCGCGATGTATCGAACCCGGCGCGGATCGAATGGCCGACGCGCTGGCACACGCGCTCGGATTATGGCGCGACCGGAATTACGCGCGCCGGCGCGATGCGATCGCTGCAATCGCGAGCTCGGCGGGGTATTCCGTCGCGACGCTCGAAAACTCGATCGACGCGCTGCTGAAACCATTCACAAGCGACGCGTTGAAGTCGTTCGCCGCGCGGATGTCCGCCAAAGGCAGACACGACCGGCCGAAGACGGTTGGATTTATCACGGCCGGCAACATTGCGGGCGCCGGAATCCATGAGATTGCGATCGCGCTGATCGCAGGCGCCGGGGTGATCGTCAAAACGGCCTCAGCCGAGCCGATATTCTTCGCGGAATTTGCGCGCACCCTTGCCGAGATCGACCGCGGCGCGGGCTCGAGCATCGAGGTCTATCACTGGGGCCGCGCGCGCGCCGACCTGACCGCGGCATTGATCGCAAATTGCGAGCGGGTGGTCGCGTACGGCGACGACTTGACGATTGAGTCGCTTCACAACCGGCCCAACGTAATCGGATTCGGCAGCCGGGTCAGCGCGGCGGCGGTCGCGGCCGGCGCGATTGTTCATGCGCGAATCGACGGGGTCGCGCAGGCGCTCGCGCGCGATGTCGCACTGTTCGAGCAACTCGGCTGCCTGTCGCCTCATCAGGTGTTCGTGGTGAGTCCGGACATCGAGCCGGCGCGCGAACTGGCGATCCGGATGTCAGCGGCGCTCGAACGTCTTGCCGAATCGATGCCGCCGGCGCGCATCCCGTTGAGCGACGCCGCCGAAATACGCGGAGTGCGCGAGCGTGCGCGCTGGCGCGCGATTGCGGGCGAGCGGCTCGAGCTGTTCGAGGCTCGCGGGCTTGAATGGACGGTAGTTTTCGAACCGCGCGCGGCCTTGAACGATCCGTTCAACATTTCGCCGGGTTTCAGAACGGTGCATGTGACCGGCGTGCGCGATGCTCGTGAGTTTCGCGATCGCCTGACCGGGGTAGCGCAACGGATCGAAGCGATCGCGGTCGCCGGCGACGAACGGGAAGCGGCCGATATACGTGCAACGATCGAAGAGGTCGGGATACCATACGTGTGTGAACCCGGTGCGATACAGTCGCCGCCGCTTGATTGGCGGCACGGTGGCGGCGGGTTTATCGACATGATGATGGAATCGCGATGAGTGAAATGCGCGATTACTTTCGCCACAGCATGGCGCAGACTTCCGACGCGCCGATCGGCCTTGAGATTTCGCGCGCCGAGGGTTCGTGGCTGGTCGCGTCGGATGGGCGGCGCTATCTGGATTTCATCGCGGGGATCGGCGTGTCCGCACTCGGCCATGGAAATCCCGAAGTGCTCGACGCGATCGCGGCGCAGGCGCGCCGCCATCTGCACGTCATGGTGTACGGCGAGTATGTGATCGAGAGCCAGGTGATGCTGGCGCGGCGGCTGGTCGAGCTCCTGCCGCGGCCGCTAGAGCGCGTGTATTTCACTAACAGCGGGGCGGAAGCGATCGAATGCGCGCTGAAGGTGGCGCGCAAGGTCACCGGCCGCGCGGGATTTGTCGCGTTCGACGGCGCATATCACGGCGACACGATGGGCGCGCTTGCGCTGTCAGGAAATCCCGCGATGCGCGAGCCGTTCGGCGCGCTGCCCGGGCCGGTGCGGCATCTACCGTTCAATGACGCAGGCGCCCTTGAAAAGATCGATTCGACTATTGCGGCGGTGATCGTCGAGCCGGTGCAGGCGGAGAGCGGCGTGCGAATTCCGGAAACGGGATTCATTCACGCGCTGCGTGAACGATGCGAGCGCGCGGGCGCATTGCTCATTTTCGACGAGGTCCTGACGGGCTTTGGCCGTACCGGCAGGATGTTCGCGCTCGAACACTTTGGCGTAGTACCCGACATCGTCGTGATGGCCAAGGCGCTGGGCGGCGGTCTGCCGCTGGGCGCGTTGTGCAGCCGCGACGAGCTGCTGGGCACGCTCGCGCATGATCCGCCGCTGGGACATATCACCACCTTCGGCGGTCATCCGCTATCGTGCGCGGCGGGACTCGCCGGCCTGAACGTGATCGTGCGCGAGCGTCTGTACGAACGCGCAGCGACGATTGGCACGGAGATCGCGCGACGACTGCTCACGCTGCGCGGCACGAATCCGGAAATTACTGCGGTGCGCGGGCTCGGGATGCTGGTGGGGATCGAGTTTCGCGATGCGGCGCTGGCCCGCCGCTTTGTGGCGGCGACGATCGCCCGCGGCGTAGTAGTGAACTGGACGCTCAACGCGGACAACGTTGTGCGGCTTGCGCCGGCGTTGACAATCGCACCGGACGAGGTCGATTTTGGGTTGAGTGCGATGAAGAAAGCGCTTGATGAAATCCGGTCCTGAAGTCACGATCGAAGGTTCTGAAAGCCCGCGCCGGAAAAATACTGGGGACGCTGTTTGGCTGAGAGTGGAAAACACAACGACTCGTCCGGGCGGATATATTCTGTGCTCGGCCGCGCCGCCCCCGAGTTCATCTGGACCGAAGATGACGAGGAATCGCTGCGAGTCCTGAAGCTCGCCGGCGCGGTCGGAATCTTCATGCTGCTGGCGTACCTGGCGTACGACCAGCGTGTGCGCGGAAGCAATGCGCCGGGGATAGGCCTGCACTGGCTTATCCTGGCCGCGACCTGCCTGTTTTTCGGCGTCTCGTGGACGCGGCCGTTCAGGCGCCATTGGAAACTCTGGGTGCTGCTGTACAACCTGTTTCTGATCTTCACCTTCATCCTGATCAGCCGGATAACGGGAGACCCCGAATCGCGCTTTATCACGATCCTGCTGTGTCCGCTGGCGACTGCGGCATTTGTGAGCTGGGGTTCGCGCTGGCAGTTTGAAATGGCTGTTGTGGCTGTAGGTGGCTACGCGGCCGGCGAATATTTCGTGCCGATCGAAACGCCATACCGAGCCTACCGATGGATGGGGCTCATCGCGGCGGTCATCTTCGCCCAATGCACGTCGGTCTTCATCGAGCGCTACCGCCGGCGT
>JBOHWI010000480.1:0-18604 GCA_050736675.1 Binatus sp. (SeqCode) | reverse complement strand
ACCAAGATCGCCGCCGGAAAGCAGCGCCACCTTCCGACGTGCTGCAACCAGGTGGTAAGCGCATCTGCGACGGCCGGCGTTGCACCTCTCCCGGCGCGCTCCTTCGGCGCGCGCCGACCTCCCCTCGGACAACGGGAGGTTATTAAGGCTTCCGTCTCTCATTTCTGAATCGCCATCAATATTGCTTTCATGGCTCGCGCCGACCTCTCCTCGGACAAGGAGAGGTCGGATTCCGGCGTGCGGGTTTGAGTACTTCGGCGCGCATCAGCTCTTCGCCGTCGATGCGGCCGGCGCGCCCGAAGGCGCGGCGACGGGCGCAACTCCGGTCGGGCAATTGCCGAGCGTCACGGTCTGCGGCACGATCAGCTGATTGCTCGAATTGGTGTAGCCATACACCTGGCACGAGAACTGACTGCTCTGCGTCTGATACGTGGTGCCGATTGACAGCGGCAGCGCGGGCGTCTTGCCCTCGCAAAAGAGGACCAGGCCGGCGTAGTCGACCTGCGCCTGAGCGTTGCAGAAATTCGTGGCTTCCATGCTGAGCGCGGCGGCGCTCGGCACGATCGTGTTCTTGCCGCTGATAATCTGTTTTGGCGTCGGCTGGAGCAGCCCCCCGCCTTGTTGGGCGCATCCGGCGAGGGCAAGCGCGCAGAGCAGAAGGAGCGCGAAGGCCGGCGCTGCACCTCTCCCGGCGCCTCCTTCGGTTGGCGCCGACCTCTCCTCGCACAAGGAGAACTTGGAAGTCACAGGCAGCGGAGACAGAGACAGGACGTTTCGATTTTTCATTTCAGCATCACCTCTTGGTTTCGGGCGTTCAGAATTTCTCACGGCGCGTAAGTTACGTGGCCGGCGGCGGTGCTGAGCGGGGTCGAAAGCTGGCTCAGCCCGGTATCGACCGGAGTCTCGACCGTCATCGTCACCATGCCCGCGCTGTCGCATCGGGCGATCGCGCGATGGGGCGCGAAGAGCAGCGGAATCGGGCTGGTGGAAACATCGAGCGCCATCGCAGTGCCCGGCGCCAGTTCGCCCGGCAGCGGCGTGCGGCCAACCGCGCAGTCGAGCGTGAACATCTTCTCGTTGACCTGCGCGCATCCCGGCAGCGCCGTCAGCAACAGCGCGGCAAAAATACCTTTGATGAAAAAACCGAGAAACATTCTATTCACCGGCGCTCTCCCGTGCCCGGCCATACGCGTCGCGGCAGTAGTCGCGATCGTCGTGCAGCAGCTTGAACCGCCGCTGCCGAATCGCCTCCTGCGCCGGCGTGAAGCAGGCGACGAAGCCCGAGTCGCGCGGACACCGCGTCTGCGATTGGTCGACGTCGGGCAATCGCGGCGGCACATCCAATTCAGCGAGCGTGCAACGCGCCGCCGACTGCGGCTCCAGGGTGGGCATCGACGGCGCGTCGAGGTGCGGCGCGTAGGTCGGCGCGCACGCCGCAAAAAGGAGCGCGGGGATCGCGGCCGCAGCGCGACAATGTCGCGCGAGCCGGCGCCGGTCCTTTTCACCGCGCAGCCGCGGCCGCGGCTTAGTTGCCGCGGTCCGCATCGACTGGAATTTCGTTTTTGCGCATATCTGCTTTTGCTTCCTCGACGGCGGCCGCCGCTCGATCGCTGATCGCGAGCGGCGCGTCGGCGGCCACGCGGCCGTAAATCGCCAAGCCGCCGGTGCCGATCGCGAGAATCGCGTCGGATGAGACGTGGCCGGTGGTGAAAATTATCGAGAGCCCGGTCAGGATCGACCCGAGCCCGCCCCAGAAACCCTTGCTCTTCCAGAATGCTTTTTTGGTTTTTTCAGTCACATCAACCTCGGCGATTTTTGCGGTTACGCGTACGCGCGATTCAGCCATCCTTTGAGAAATTGCAGGTCCCCGTCCTTGCGAATGCCGCGGGCGAGCGCGGCGGTGACGCGGTAGTAGGCGGCAGCTTCGGAGCGCATCGCCGCCATCAGCGCGCCCGGCTCGGCGCGTCCGGCGGCGAGCGCGGTCGCCGGGCCAATCACGCCGTCCTCGGTCACGGGCATGCCGCATGCACGCAGCGCGCGCTGCAGACATTCGATCGCGTGGCCGGCGCCCATGTTGACGGCGACATCGAACGTCTTGGCGGCGACGGCGGCGGGCAGCCGCGCAAATCCGAAACGCAGCCACCAATCGCGCCAGTAAATTTCGATCGCGGCTGCGCGCGTCAGCGTCGCGATCTCGAGCGCCGGATACGAGCGTGCCGAAATTCCGAATTTGGTGGCGCCGCCGGGGTCGGCCGGATTGGACGAATAGCCGCCTTCGTCCGCGAGCACGCGCTCGACGGCGGCTAAAAATTCGGGACTGTACGCGTCAGGCGCGCCGGTTGATGGGTCCACGTTTCAATCGCTCGGCGATCGGCGCGGACGTTGAGATTGGCGGTGACTCGGCCACGGCCGGCGGCTCGAACGCGCGACACAGCGCGAGCACCTTGTACACGTAGCGCTCGGTGCATCGGAGCTCCCGCGCGATGCGCGCGATGCTGACGTGCGCGGCGCGCATCGCGACGATTCGCACGCGGCGGCGATTGTGATCGCTGGTGACGGGAATCAGCAAGCGTTCGCTGCCGAACGTACGCGCCATCGCGAGCGCCGCCAGCAGTCCAATCGAACGCGCGATCAAATCCTGCGGTGCGGGCGCGAGCGGGATATACAGGCGGCGGCCGCCGAAATCGGCAATCAACCTGTCGGCGGCGGCGGCGCCGATCGAGCGCACGATCTGATCGTAAAGCGAAGGCCGCGCGGCGTCCACGAACGGATTGAACTGCGGCACTAGCGACGGTGCGCGATCGAGCACGGGCATCCGGCTGGAGACGGCGTTCATAGTCCATACGCGGCGCGAAGATTGGAAGGAATCGAGCCGATGTTGCGATCGCGATCGTAAATCAGCCGCCAACTGATCTCGTAGTTGTCATGAACGCAACGGCGGCACAGGCCGTGATTGCGCATCACGTCGGCCTGGGTGGTGGCTTCATGACACCACAGACAAGCAACGAGACGATTAGCGGCGGTGGGACGAACCAGAGGGGTCGCGGACTCCATAAATCCTCCGCGCGAATTGCTGGGGCATTGGACAAAGCGACGACTGAGGCAACGAAAGCGATTGGCGCCGCGGGACGGTCGAGCGGAGCAGAAAAGTGATCGCTGCGGCGGGCGCGCAGTCGTGAACTACGCTAAGAGTGTAAGGGCGGGAGGATCGATCGGTGACGAGTATTGTAGGGTGAGCGGACAGCGGCGTCGCGCGGCGATAGAGGGGGAGCGACCACGCTCGCAGGGGCGGGGGCTTCGGTTTTAGCTGAGAGTGGTTTGCTTGTGGCGAGATCATGCGCTTTATGAATCTTATTTCACATTAGGAGATTTATGTCAACTACAGTGGTTGACGCCGCATTTCGTTCCCGGCTGACGCAGGTGATCCATTCGTTCGGCTCGGTGGTCGCGCTGGCGACCGCGGTCGGGGTATCGGACAACGCAATCTACAAATGGTTGTCAGGCCGGGGGCAGCCGAGCGTGGCGAATCTGGTGGCGCTGGCGCGGGCGGGACGGGTGTCGGTCGAATGGCTGGCGACGGGTGCCGAGAGCGCGCAGAGTGCGCAGTCGGTCGCGCGGGCGGTCGAGCAGGGCGACTTTATTTTCATGCCGCGCAACCGGATTCGATTTTCGAGCGGAAGCGAAGGGATGCTGCGCAGCGAGCAGGTGGTCGATTCGATCGCGATGCGCGCGGAGTGGGTCAAGCGGACGCTCAAGACGGACCCGCGCGATTTGATCCTGATCGAGGTGGTGGGAGATTCGATGGCGCCGACGGTCGAGGAGTCGGATTTGATACTGGCCAATCTGGCGGAGCCGCGCTTTCGACAGGACGGGATTTACCTGCTGCGCCATGACGGCGGGCTGGCGGTGAAGCGGATCCAGCGGCGGCCCGACGGCAAGCTGCTGGTGCGCAGCGACAATCCCAAATACCAAGCGATAGTGGTGTCGAGCGTTAAAATTATCGGGCGAGTGATTTGGATCGGGGGACGCGCGTGAATTGCGTCAAGCGATCCTGTTGTCCGGGCTGACGCCGAACTGCGTGATGAACAGCGCGCAGCCGATCATGGCGAGGCCCTTGAGGAACATCGAGACGTTGACAGCGCGCATCACGGGATCGGCCAGCGTGAGCATCGCGGTGCCGTGGACGACGATCGTAACGGGGACGAGAAACAGCACGATGAGCCATCCACCGAGGCGTGGGCGGTAGTTGAAGAGAATCATCGCGGCGCCGACGAGCTCGACGACGGCGGAAATCGCGACCCAGAAGGCGCGGAACGGAATCGGCGCGGGCATCAGGTCGATGTAGCTCTGCATCGAGGTAAAATGCGTGATGCCCGAGAGAAAGAAAATCAGTGTGAACAGAATGCGGGCGGTGATGCCGATGGCGGGGCTGATGAGTTTGAGGTCGTCGGGTTCCATAGACGTGGAACCTTAGTGGATTGGCGTTCGCGATAGAAGAGTTTTTCTCTTTTCGTGTTTTCCCGTTCGGTATTATGCTGGCGGCATGGGTGGTTCGCGGACTAAAGACACCGGGACGGTGCGCGCCGATCTGGCGGAGGTGATCGAGCGGCATGCGGTGGGCCTCGACGCGGCGCGGCCGGATGCTGTTGCGCGTCGGCGGAAAACCGGGCAGCGCACGGCGCGGGAGAATATCGAGGAGCTGTGCGATGCGGGGACGTTCGTCGAGTACGGGCCGGTCGTCGTCGCGGCACAGCGGCGGCGGCGCACGATTGACGACCTGATCAAGAACACACCGGCTGACGGACTGGTCACAGGGCTCGCGACGATCAACGGAGATTTGTTCGGCGCCGAGAAAGCGCGCGCCGTGGTGATGTCGTACGACTACACGGTACTGGCGGGCACGCAGGGGCATCAGAACCATCGCAAGAAAGATCGGATGTTCCAGATCGCGCGCGAGTTGCGCCTGCCGCTGGTGCTGTTTGCGGAAGGCGGCGGCGGGCGGCCGGGCGATACTGACGGCGGTTTTCATAATTCCAGATCGTTTCACGATTTTCCGAAGCTGAGCGGGCTAGTGCCACTGGCCGGGATCACGTCGGGACGATGCTACGCGGGCAATGCGTCGTTGCTCGGATGCTGCGACGTGGTGATCGCGACGATGGGATCGAATATCGGGATGGGCGGACCGGCAATGATCGAAGGCGGCGGACTCGGCATCTTTCGTCCCGAAGAGATCGGGCCGCTGGACGTGCAGGTACCGAATGGCGTCGTCGATATCGCGGTGGCAGACGAGTCGGAGGCGATTCAGGTGGCGCGCAAATATCTTTCGTACTTCCAAGGCGCGGTGGCCGAGTGGACGTGCGCGGATCAGCGGCTGCTGCGCAATATCATTCCCGAGAACCGGTTGCGCGTGTACGACGTGCGTACGGTTATCGAGACGATGGCGGATGCGGGATCGATGCTCGAGATTCGGCGCAACTTCGGGCTGACGATGATCGCGGCGTTTGTCAGGATCGAGGGACATCCGTTCGGAGTGGTCGCGAACAACCCGAAGCATCTGGCGGGCGCGATCGACAGCGACGGCGCAGACAAGGGCGCGCGTTTTATCCAGTTGTGCGACGCTTTCGACATCCCGATTTTGTTTTTGTGCGACACTCCGGGAATCATGGTCGGGCCGGAGATCGAGAAGACGGCGCTGGTGCGGCATTCGTCGCGGATGTTTCTGGCGGCGGCAAATGCGACCGTGCCGTTTTTTACGATCATCCTGCGCAAGGCCTACGGCTTGGGCGGGATTGCGATGGCGGGCGGGAGTTACGACGCGCCGCTGTTCACGGTGGCGTGGCCGACGGGCGAGTTCGGGCCGATGGGACTCGAAGGCGCGGTCAAGCTTGGGTATCGCAACGAGTTGGCGGCGATCAGCGATCCGGCGGCGCGCAGGAAGCGGTTCGACGAGATGGTCGCGACGATGTATCAGCGCGGGAAGGCGATTAACAATGCGTCGCACTTCGGCGTCGATGACGTGATCGATCCGGCGGATTCGAGACGATGGATCGCGGCGGGGCTGCGATCTAGCGCGCCACCAGCGCCGCGCACGGGGAAGAAATATCCGTACATCGATA
The DNA here is from genome assembly GCA_050736675.1 of Binatus sp. (SeqCode). GTDB lineage: Bacteria > Desulfobacterota > Binatia > Binatales > Binataceae > Binatus. The sequence continues at coordinate 12,488 of JBOHWI010000480.1, read as the reverse complement.
GTTGGTAGGAAGGGTAGAGCACTCTATTGAATGTGAAACCACGTCGGTTTCACACTTCCTCGGCAGGGGTGACCCCTGCACCCGGTATTAAGAAACGAACAGGGACTTCGTCCCTGTTCGAAGCTGTTAGGTAGGAGGGTTACGCGCGGCTGTCCACAGAGGAGACCTTTGCATAACCTCCGGGCGCGGCCCGAGGAGATGCAGAATCTGGAATCGCACGCGAAAAATGCGCGCTGGACAAGGACCCTCACCTACATCCTCGGCCTAACAGGGCGAGGAGACAGAACGCTCAGCCAATTGTAGATGTCGGCGAGCATCGCGCGCGCCTCGTCGGTCACTTTTCGGAGTGGAGTTTTTGATCAGAGCGATTGAAACCTACCGGGCGCGTAACATTGGATACAGGCGGTCGGTGATGATGCGCTCCGCGTCTGCGACCATACGCTGAATGACTTCGGCGGCCGGCACCACCGAGTCGATCAGGCCGGCATACTGGCCGAGCAGAAGCGGGGCATGGGCCGCATCGCCCGCGCGCCGCGCAGCTTGAACTGCCTCGCGTGCCGCGCGTGAATGTTGCCGCAGAGCCCACTCCCTTCCAGTCCATTGCTCAACGAAACGATTACGCAGCGTTCGCGCCATCGCGCCCGGCCAGACAATTCCCGATGCGATGTCAGGAATCTCCGTTAGCGTCGTGTCATGGCCATCGCTGCGCACGATCGCTTGCTTGAAATTCGGATGCGCCGGCGACTCTGTCGTGGCAAGAAAGCGCGTACCAAGAAGGACCCCCTCTGCACCGAGCGCCAGCGCCGCCGCGAGACCGCGCCCGTCGGCAATGCCGCCCGCAGCAAGCACCGGGATTGGGGCGATCGCCTGCACGACCATCGGCACCAGCGCCATCGAGGCCATCCAGCCAACATGCCCGCCGCCTTCGGTCCCTTGCGCCACGATCACATCGACCCCGGCCTCAGCGGCGCGCACCGCCTCGGGCACTTCGCTGGCCATATGCATTACGAGTGATCCGGCGTCGTGTACACGTTGCACAAAGGGTCGCAAATCCTGGTCTGGACGGGGCCACGCGAAGGACACCACCGACGGGCGGCTCTCCAGCGCCGCCGCCAAACCCTCTTCCTGGATCAGGAAAAGAAGAAAGTTTACCCCGAACGGCTTGTCGGTGGCCGCGCGAATCGCCGCGATGGAATCCCGCACGCGCGCGGCGCTGAAGCCGCTCGCTCCGAGGATACCGAAGCCCCCCGCATTCGATACAGCCGCAACCAGTGGCGAAGCAGTGGCGCCTCCACCCATGCCACCGAGCACGATCGGATGGGTGATACGCAGGAGGTCACAAATGCGCGTGTGTAGCATGATTTACCTCTTCGAGATCTCCAGCAGCAATGAAAGCCAAGGGAGTCGCTAGGACCCTCGATTGTTGTTCAGTTCGTCGAGCGGAGACTTGGCGTGCTTCAGGTCGGCGGTGTCGAATTTCGCAGAACTTCGTCGTGGGAGAGTTGTCCGCGCGGCACTTTGAGCAACGGTTGGACAGCGGACTGCCGCATTCCGGGCAGAACTTTCTGCCGGACGTGCTTTCAGTCTCGCATTTCGAGCAGCGCATTCAGATTCCCCACCTCGCGATGGCCGAGTATCGCCATTAGCCGGACAAATTAACAGAGCCGGATTCGCCCTGTCAGAAGAGTGGCGGTGTTCGGGGTTTGTGCTGATTGTGCTGACTGAGGTATTCGATTCGAGAGCAGAGGCAGAATCTTGAGTCGCGCGCGGGATAGGGAAGGGTAAATCACTTTATGTAATGTGAAACCCGCCGTGGGTTTCACGCTTCCTTGGGCAGGGGTGACCCCTGCACCCAATGGTAAGAGAGGCTGCTGTGATCAAGTCGGTCGAGGAAGTTTTGAGCGTTGCGGGGGAGAGGCTGGCCGTTGTGAAGGGCGGGTCGGGGAAGCCGATTTTGATTTTTCATGACGAGCTTGGCTATCCCGGGTGGATGACGTGGAACGAGACGCTGGCGCATGAGCGGACGCTGTTCATTCCGATCCAGCCGGGGTACGGCAAGTCACCGCGGTTGGAGTGGGTACGAACGTATCGCGACCTGGCGGGATTCTATTCGCAAGTCGTGCGTGAGATGAAGTTGGACCCGGTCGATGTCATCGGGTATTCGGCGGGGGGATTTATCGCGGCTGAGATGGTCGCGGCCGATCCGAAGATTTTTTCGAAGATGATCCTGGTCGCGCCGATGGGGATTAGGCCATCCATAGGCGAGATCATGGATATCTTTCCGATCACGATGCGGACCCATCTGCGCGCTACCGTGGCGGACCCGGCGGGGACGCCAGAGTTCCTCAAGCTGTACGGCGGCGAGATGACGCCGGAGCAATTCGAGGCGTTCGAGGATGCGCGGGCGGAGTCGGCGCGAATTGGATGGGAGCCGTACATGCACAATCCCGCCCTGCCCTACCTGCTTCGCGGGACGAAAACGCCGACGCTGCTGGTGTGGGGCACACGCGATCGCGTGGTGCCGCGCGGATGTATCGACGAATATAAGAAGGCGATACCGGGAGCGCAGGTGGCGACGATTGAGAACGTCGGCCATCGGCCGGAAATTGAGAACTCAACTGAGTTTGTGCGAATAGTCAGTCGGTTTCTCAGTGAGTAGTTGATGCGGCGAGTTGAGGGAGGTGGCCCGCCCGAGGCGGGCGACGAGGAAAACCGGAACCGGCTTCGCGTGGCGCGAAGCTGTCCGAGATCCTTCCTCCCCTCGCGATGCTCGGGTCGTCAGGATGACGGAATAGGCGAATAGTCAGGAGTTACTATGAAAATAGGGTATTTCACCGAACGGCCGGTGCGCTGGATTCCCGAGGAAGTGATACTGCGCAACGGCGGACATTTCGCGGTCTCGAATAGCTACTTCGACAGCGAGAAGGCGGCCGATGACTATAACTACTTCATCGACGAGAACCTCTACGCCGAAGAACTGGGCTTCGACATCGTCGCGCTGAATGAGCATCACGGAAATCCGTTCTGCATGGGGAGCGTGATGAACGTCGAAGCCGCGATCCTGGCGCGGCTGACGAAGAAGGCGCGGATTTTGCTGATCGGAAATCCGCTGCCGGTCATCAAACATCCACTGCGAATGGCGGAGGAGCTGGCGGAGATCGATTTGATCTCGCGCGGGCGCCTGATTACGGGATGGGTGCGCGGCGCAGGCAGCGAGCAGTTTTTCAACAACGCCAATCCGACCTACAATCGCGAGCTGTTCGAGGAGGCGCACGATTTTATCGTGCAGGCGTGGACGCGGCCGGGGCCGTGGCGCTACGAGGGCACACATTTTCACTACCGGCACGTGAATCCGTGGGCGCTGCCGTATCAGAAGCCGCATCCTCCCATGTGGATACCGGGAACGCTGAGCCCGGAGACGGTGCGATGGTGCGCGGAAAAGGCCTATCCGTATTTTGGATTGGGAACCTCGCTCGGGCCGACCTGCGATTTGTGGGACTACTACGCCGACGAGGCGGCGAAGCATGGCTACGAGGCGGGTTCGGAGAATTTCGGCTACGTGCTGCCGACCTTCGTGGCGGAGACTGAAGAGCGGGCGCAGGAACTGGGCAAGGGTTTTCTGTTCGGCGGAGGCCAGAACTCGTTCGCGCGCGTCGAGCATACGCTGCCGCCCGGATACAACTCAAAGGAAGCCATCCGCAGGCTCGCGAAGCAACCGCAAGGGAGCTGGCTCGGGCTGAGCGGCGACAAACTGCGCGGGCAGGGCGAGGAGCAACATATCGATCCGGAAGAGGTCAGACGGAAACTGATCCCCGGTTATCAAAAAGCGCAGAAGGCGATCCAACTGGTGATCGGCACGCCCAAGTCGGTGATCCCGAAGCTGAAGAGCATCCTGACCGTGCTGCGGCCGGGGTCGCTGGTGATATTCAGCGTGCAAGGACCGGTGCCGAACAACGATCGACAGACCAGCATGCGCCTGATCGCGCAGGAAATAATTCCCGCGCTGAAGGAACATGCGAAGTCGATCGACCTGGTCGACGCGCGCGAGCGCGCGCCCGGATCGATCAAGCTGAGGGCGGGGACCGCGCGAGGTAAAGTGTCGGATCGCGGGCCGTTGAAAGAGCTTGGGCTGGCGTAGTCGATCATCATGAAGAAAGTTCTGATGGTGTGCACCGGCAACAAGGATCGCAGTCCGACGGCGGCGATGGTGCTGGCGGAAATGTGCGCGCCGATGTGGGTTACGTCGGCGGGGACGGAGCCGTGGGCGAAGAACCAGGTCAGCATCGAGCTGGTCGAGGAAGCGGACGTGATTTGCGTGATGGAGGAGGCGCATCGCCGGCATATCCGCGAGCGCTTCGGCGAGGTGCACGCGGAGAAAGTCGTGGTGCTCGATGTACCGGATCATTATGTGTGCTGGGAAGACAAGCTTGTTCAGGTGCTCAAGGCCAAGTTGCGCTCTGCGTTGGGACTGACGAGTTCGCAAAGATAGAGCTTTAGACTAGAACCTCAAAATAGCTGCGATCGGATGGTCGTTCGCCGGACTCTCGCAGCCGGAATTCCGCTTCGCTTCTGTCGGGAGAGATCGGAGGGCGCGGTTAATCGTCCGGTGATCGCACAATCATGCTGCGCTTTTCTTTGGTCTCCAATTCGGGGCGAAAGCGGTAAGTCAGTTAGTTACACGACTTCGTACATTTTACGTAAAGCATAACTTCGCAACTCTGTACGTACGCGCTCAAATCTGAGATGCTGCGGGCCGCTGAACGCGGTGGCCGAGGCGTGCCGTTGCGTTCGAGATTGAGAGAAGAGCTCTTTTAGGCGGAGCGCGGGAGGATCGTGCTACAGACCGTACTCTTCGAGCAGCGTCCGGCGGAGTCTCGTGAAGTGGATGAGGCCAGCCTGATATTGAAGCTTCTTCTGCGCGGGGAGGCTCTCGAGGTCGAGGCCGTAGCGGTTTGCCGTGCCGCGTGCAGCCTTCGCGACGGCAGACGAATTCGCTGCTTCGGGCGCGCTCCTCCGAGCCGGGCCCGCGTCGAACAATTCAACAGCAATGCCGCGCGGATAGAGGCCGAGGCTCACGAGCACATCGGCGCTGAGCTCTCGTGGATCGTTGAGGTGTGCCTCGTATCCGGTCTGCCGCGACAGCTGAACACTATCGTTGCGCATCGAAAAGAGATCGGCGGTGACGTGATGTCCAACTTCGTGCAAGAACGCGGTGGCGACAGCAGCCGGATGATGGGCGCCGTTGAGGCAGATGAGGGGACGCTTCTCCAGACCCGAGTCCTTGCCGAGGTAGAAGCCCATCACGGAGAGTCCTGTCGGCCAGGACATCCGGGCGATTCGAAGGTCGGCGCCCAAAGCGTAAGCGCGCGCGGCAAATTCTCTCAGCGAACCGAGGCGAACCGCCGAGTCGTTGAGATGCGGCCATCCCTTGTGCTTGGCCTGGGCGACAGTCTCTCGCACCTCGGCGCGGCTGAGGCAGGCGCGCAGCGCAGGGCCGTACTCGAAGCTCGAATGACGCAAACTTTCAACTGGGCTAGCGCCAAATGACGTTAACTGAACACGTGAAGCAGTCTGAGTATTTCTAACGATGTCCGCCGTCAATCCGACGATACGCGAGATTCTTTTCTTCATTCCCATTCAACGGTCGTCCCGAGATGCCAAATTATAACCAAAAGTACGTATTTAATGCTAGATAGGCAAATACCGCGCATTTTCGGCCTTTTTCGGCCACAAGTCACATTGTGTTTCGCATTTTCATGCTGTGTATTAACCGAACATTTAACAAATTGAAGGATTTCTAATCTCGATGTTTTTGGACTTGCCGGCTAAGCAACAATCACTTCAAGCGGTCTCAGCGTCGATTAACCCGCCGCTTGGGGAATGTAGCGTGCCGCGTTCACCCCCCGGCGGAGCGGCACACGATCCCACGAGCCGCATCCCCAGATCAAGAACAAAGTCGCGACGAATTTACGAACCCGAAGCGATCAGGAAGGAGCTACTAAATGGAACTGCGCTTACTCTCCACCGAAACCGAACGAAGGATTTTCGCCGCGCGCACCGAACAGATTCGCGCCAAGCACGGAGTCGGCTTCAAGGAGCGCCCGCGGTCGCGGCTGACCAGAATTCATCTGACCTTCGGCAATCTCTACGCGCTGTTTGAAAACGACGGCGACCCGGCCGAGAAAATGATCGCCGGATTGGTGATGCACGACCTCGAAATGTTTCCGCAGACCTGCCCCAAGCCTGACCTGTCGCATCTGCCGGCGCGATCGGTGCTGGAAATAAGCGAGTTGTGGTCGTGCGCGATCGGAGCCGGTGCGCTGGCGCGGGCGGGAGCGGCGATCCTGGCGGGGCTGCTCGAGGCGCGGGCGATCCTCGCGTACCTGGGCGTCAGGCCGTTCGACGGGACTCCGTTTTACCGTGCGGCGGGCTTCGTCGATGCGGGCGAGGCGGTCGAGTATCCGTACTTGGAGACGCTCAAGGGCGAGGCGATTTGGGCGCAACCGATGATTTTGGAGGGCGAATCGCTGGTCAAGCTGTCGCGGGTATTTTCGCAGTTGATAATCGAGACGCGCGACGACCACAGCGTCCTGCGTTTCAGAAATTTCCTGAAAGGAAAGTCAGCGGGCGGGCGGCCGGCGTTCGTGGACAATGTCGCACCGACGGTGCCGATGGCGGCGCCGCGCTCGATACACGAAGAGCACGTGGCGCAACTGCAATGACGCCAGGGTCAAGCGAGAGTTCGAGCGCTCGAACGAGGGCAACCATGAATTACGGGCCAGCATTGGAATTGTCGCCAGAGGCGGGTCGCAGCGGCGACGCCGGCACCAATATTCCGGTCAAACTCACCAAGGAAGAACTGAAGGAACTGTCCGCGGTCAATCCGTGGCTCGCGTGTCTCCACATCGGCGCAGAGTGGGGGCTGATCGTAGCGACTATCTACCTGTGCCAGCGGTTCTGGCATCCGGCGCTGTACATCTTCGCGGTCGCGTTTATCGGCGCCCGCCAGCACGCGCTGCTGGTGCTGATGCACGACGGTGTCCACTACCGGCTGCTGCGCAATCGGCGGCTCAACGACTGGATGTCGGAAGTGATCCTGGCGTGGCCGCATCTGGTGACGGCGCGGCAATACCGCAAGAATCATTTTGCTCATCATCGGTACCTCAATACGCAGCAGGACCCCGATTTGATCCGCAGGAAAGGCGATCCGGCGTGGGTATTTCCGCAGGCTGCTCCGAGCCTGGCGAAGATGCTTTTTCGCGATGCGACCGGATTGAACGCGCCCGCCATGCTCAAGCTGGCGGCGGCGGTGGCGTCGGCGGACTCGGTGCCGAAGGGCTTTCTCGCGCTGCGCTACGGATTCTACGCGGCCAGCCTCGGCGTCATCATTTACGCCGGCGCGCTCGAGGGCTTCGCGCTCTACTGGGTCGTGCCAATGTTCACGTGGCTGGTGCTGATCATGCGCATCCGCAGCATCGCCGAGCATCACGCGATCGAAGAACCTGACGGCACCTACCCGCTAACGCGAACCGTGCAGGCAAGCTGGTTCGAGCGAATTTTCCTGGCGCCGAAGAACGTCAATTATCACATCGAACATCACTTTTTTCCGAGCGTACCCTTTTACCGCCTGCCCAAGCTGCACGCGATCCTGCTGACGAAGCCCGGATACAGCGAAGGCGCGCACATGACGCGCAACTATTGGGGCGTGCTGGAAGAGTCGGTCGGCCGCAAGGCGTCGGCGCGCGCCAAGGTCCGCAGTGAGGGGAGCCCACAGCTCGAGGGCATCCAGCGGGTCGCGGAGGCGACCATCTGATTTCCAACAGCGCTGGAATGTAACTCTCTGTTAAACACAGGCGGCCTGGCTGTTGCACATCGTGGCCGCCTGCTTGTAGAGTTGCGCAGGGCACTAGAACCGGCCTATGACAGCCATGACAGGGGGGACTCCGTCTGGCGGCGGATTGCGAGGTGAATGGCTGTAATTCCGATAACCTATAATCTTCGGAGCCTGATGGTCCGGAGCGTGACCTCGCTGATGACCGCGCTTGGGATAGCGCTGGTCGTGCTGGTGGTCGTGATTCTGCTTAGCTTCGTCAGCGGCCTGCGGCAAAGCCTGGAGCTGGCGGGCGAGCCGGGCCACTGGATCGTTCTGAGCCGCGGTACGAATTCGGAGGGCGAGAGCTATATCCCCCGCGAGCAGGCGGACATCTTGCGGAGCCGGGCCGAGATAGCCACCGACTCCTCGGGCGCGCCGCTGTTTTCTCCGGAGATGGTGGTGCCGTTCAACGCCGCCGTGAAACGGCCGGCCGTTCAGTTCAGGCCGGCGTCGCTGCGCGGCGTATCGCCGATCGCGTATCGGATGCGCCGCGGACTCAAATTAGTGGCGGGACGATGGCCGGAGCCGGGTCGCGACGAAATGGCGATCGGACGAAAGCAGGCGGCGCGATTCCCCGAGTTGGGTGTGGGGACGATCTTCAGATACGGGCGGCGCACCTGGACGATCGTCGGAATTTTTGCCGATCGAGGCAGCGCGCTCGAATCGGAATTCTGGACCGACATCGGCGTCCTGCAGCAGGATGCGCGCTTCGAAAACGGCTATTCGTCATTTCACGTTGTGCTGAAACCCGGAACCGAGAACACCTTTCGCAACGCACTCAACGAAGATGCGCGATTGACCGTCGACGCGTTCAGCGAGCGGGATTTTTTTGCGGCGCAGGCAAAAGTCGCCGACCGGCTGCGCCAGCTGGTGCTGATCGTCGGGTTGATTGTGGGGACGGGCGCGGCTTTCGGCGGCATGAATACGATGTACGCCGCGGTCGCGCGCCGGACGCGCGAAGTGGGAGTGCTGCGCACGCTGGGCTTCAGCGGGGGCTCGGTGTTGACGAGTTTTCTGGTCGAAAGCGTGATTCTGGCCGTGGCCGGCGGCGTCATTGGCGATCTTTTGGCGCTATTCCTGGGCGTGGCGGCCGGTCTCGATCGCCGGCTCATGAGCGTCGGCACCGTGGTCTTTTCGTCGGACTTCACGGTGAGCGCATTGTTGGGCGGGATCGCCGCCGCCCTGCTCATTGGAATCGTCGGCGGGCTGGCGCCGGCCTGGCGCGCGGCTCATCTTCCGATCATCGAGTCACTGCGCGAGGCATGACGCGATGCAAACGGTCCGTCTCGTCTTCCGCTATGTGATCCGGCAGCCGCGGCGCGCGGTGCTGACGATGCTCACGTTCGCGGTCGCTACTTTCATTTTCACGGTGCTCGCCGCGATACCCGGTTCGATCGACATGATTCTCAAAAGGACATCGGAGACTCTGCGCTTGTATTCCTACAATGCCGACGGCCGCTACCTTGGCGTGCCGGCGCGCGATTGCAGGACGATCGAAAAAATACCGGACGTCGTCGCCTGCATGCCGATGGTCGTGCTGCGCGCGACCTACCAGAATGCGTCGGAGACCGTGCAGGCGTTCGCGCTGGATGCGGACAAAGTCGCGCTCCTGTATCCCGACTACAATCTTACTCCGCAGGTGCTCGAAGCGTTTTCGAACAACCGTGACGCCGCGGTCGCGGGGCACCTGCTGATGCGCAAGCATGGCTGGAAGGTCGGCGACGTGGTCACGCTACGCGGCGATTCGAATCGGCTCGACATCAAGTTCGTGATGGTCGGCGAGATTCCGGCGGACAACTATCCCAATTTTTTCATGTTCAGGCGCGACTACCTGGTCGAAGCGGAAAAGGCGATCGGCATCCCGGAAGAAAAGCATCCGGCGGGATTTCTGGTGACCCGCGTCGACTCGGAGGCTCACGTGGCGCCGGTCATTCACGAAATCGACGCCGCCTTTCACAACTCGGACTTCGAAACCGCGACGATGACCGAGAGCGAGGCGGTCTCCGGCCTGATGTCCACGGTCGGCGACATCCGCGGCATCGTGTCCGCCGTATCGGCGGTAATCGCGTTGACGATTTTCCTGATCGCCGCCAACGCGATGTCGATGATGGTGCGCGAGCGATTGCGCGACGTGGCGGTGTTGCGCGCGCTCGGATTCAACCCGCTGTACATTGCCCGCCTGCTGCTCGGCGAGTGCGCACTGATTGGCGCGACCGGGGGCGCGCTCGGATGCGCGCTGGCGCTGTGGCAGTTCGGCAGCGGCACCACGCTGCGCGCGGTGCTGGAGAGTGCCGGTTATCTGACGATTACCTACGGCGCCGCGCTCGAGGCGCTGCTGGCCGCGATTGCGATAAGCCTGCTGAGCGCGGTTATTCCGGTGTTAGGCGCGATGCGGGTGACGCCGGCCGACGCTTTTAGAAAGACGATCTGAAGCTATCGGCCGACCGCGTGGCGCACCGTGTTGAGTATGTAGATGAAATCGCGCGGCGAGCGGACGTCGCCGAGCAGCGCCACCCGCTGCAGCATCTCCATCTCATCGCTCGAAATGTTGTGAATGCGCCTGAGCTGGTCGTCCTTGCGAAAATCTTCCCAAGCCGACTTCGCATCGCTCTCCGGCTCGGGGGTGAGGAGAGCCTGCGCGCGGGGATTGGCGAGAAAGAACAGTTCCCGCCGATCGAGGCCGAGCACTTCGGCAAGTCGCGTTACGATCTTGTCCGACGGGTGCCGTTTGGCCGATTCCAGGTGTCCGATGTAGGGGGTGGAAGTCTTGATCCGCCGCGCCACCTCTTCCTGGGTCAGGTCGAGTTGCCGCCGGCGATCGCGAAGTACCTGACCGAAACTGCGTTCCTTGATTCGTGCCACGATGTTCTGTCCCCTTGAGAAGTCCTGCGCGGCGAGGGATCAACCACGTACCCAACCATTTGGGTGAGATTCGACGCAATCAGTTTGTACCATCGGGGCGACTTAAAGGCAAATTGTCCGGTGAAGCCGAATCGGCTGCCGCCTCCTCGAGATCGCCGCCCTTAACCAGGGTGGACCACAAGTCCTTCGGGTCGCTGAAGACCAGGTCGGCCTTCGCCGGGATGACGTACCATGCGCCCGCCATGATTTCGCCGTAGAGCTGCGCGCGCAGCCACTGAGCTTTGCCCAGGATGACCCGCAGATCGGCGATTCGCGGGTCCTTCAGGACCGCGGCAATCGCCTCGTGGCCGGTCGCGACGTAAGTATCGCCGAAAATCCGGGTCGCCGATCCGATCGGCGACGACGCGCGAAAGATCACCGCCGCCGCGTCAGGTTCCACCGGCCCGCCCAGGTACACCGCCTCCTCCGCACCCTTCAACTGCCGCGCCTGCGGAAACAGGGCCTGAACCCGCTGCTTCGCGGGATTGTTGATTATGACGCCGGCCAACAGCGGCGGTTCGGTCGATGGCACCATCAGGACTACCGAGTGCAGAAAAAACGGATCCTGCAAATCGCGAGTGGCGACGAGCAGTGAAGGTATCGTCAGATCAGTGCTTCGCGCTGTCTGCGCCGTCGCCAGGATCGCAATGAACACCGCGCATACTGCCAGCGCGCCGGCGCGCGCGCGTCCACGGAGCGTGATGCCGAATCGGTGCATACTGCATGTACATACCGTCAACCGGAACCGGCGTTCAACGGCGGTCGCTGACCGCGCTTGCGTCAGGTGCTATTGCTGTGGAGGTTTCGAGAAGAACGCGATGAGTGCAAATCGAAAAGCGGACGTCGCTGTCGTCGGCGCCGGCATCCTCGGCCTCGCGCATGCTTACTTCGCGGCGAAGCGCGGGCGCGCGGTCGTCGTCTTCGAGCGCAATCCAAAAGCACGGGGCGCGTCGGTGAGAAACTTCGGCATGATCTGGCCGATCGGACAAAAGGCAGGCGTCGTGCATCAGATGGCGACGCGCAGCCGCCAAATCTGGCAGGAAATCCTCGACGCCGCGGAACTGCAATATCGCCCAACCGGCTCGCTTCACGTCGTTTATCATCAGGATGAAGCCGACGTGGCGCGCGAGTTCGCCGAGCGCGCGCCCGGCCACGGTTACACCTGCACGTGGCTGTCGCCGGCTGAGGTGTCGAAGAAGAGCCAGTGCGTCAATCCCAAAGGGCTGCTCGGCGGCATCTGGAGTCCGACGGAACTCACCGTCGATCCGCGGGATATTCTGGCTCGGTTGCCGGCGTTTCTGACCGGGAAATTTGGCGTTCAGTTCCGCTTCGGTACGGCGGTGCGATCGATTCAATTGCCGCGCGTCGAAGCCGGGGCGGAAACCTGGAATGCGACGCAAGCCGTCGTATGCGGCGGCGACGATTTCGAAACTCTTTTCCCGGAATTATTCGCGGCCAGCGGGATCGATCGATGCAAACTTCAGATGATGCGTACGGCGCCGCAGAAAAGCGGCTGGGAGCTCGGTCCGTCGCTCGCAGCCGGTCTCACGCTGCGCTTCTATCCCGCGTTTGAAATCTGTACGGCGACGCTGCCGAAATATAAGGAGCGGATTGCGCGCGAGATGGTCGACTACGATCGCTTTGCCATCCACACGCTGGTTTCGCAGACCGCGGACGGCGCGCTGACGCTGGGCGACTCGCACGAGTACGGTCT
>JBOHWI010000479.1:0-2546 GCA_050736675.1 Binatus sp. (SeqCode) | reverse complement strand
CGCCGCTACTACACGGTATGGGGCCTGTACTCGTTCGCCGGCGGCTTCCTGTTCGGCGTCTATCCGATCTTCCTGCGCTCGCGCGGCCTCGACCAGTTCCAGATCAACAGCGTCCTGGCGACGTACTTCGTCGTCCTGTTCCTGACCGACGTGCCCACCGGCGCGTTCGCCGACCTGCTCGGCCGGCGCCGCTCGTACGTGCTGGGCGCGTCGCTGCGGGTCTGCGCGTTCATCCTCTATTTCATGGCGCATCATTACTACGTCTTCATTATTGCCGAGAGTATCGACGGTATCGGCACGACCTTCGGCAACGGCGCGATTGACGCGTGGGGCGTCGACGCGCTCGATGACGCCGGCTACGACGGGCTGAAGGACCGGCTGTTCTCGCGCATCTCGCAACTGACGACCATCGGCTTCATGGGCTCGGCGATGATCGGTGCGTACGTGGCCGACGTCAATATCGCGTGGCCGTGGCTGCTCGGCGCGGGCGGTTACGTCATGGCGGGCGCATTGGGCGCAATCCTGATGCACGGCGAGCGTCCGCGCGCCGCGACCGTCCGGATAGCGGCGATCCCGGGGCAGGTCGCGTCGCGCATCATTGATAGCGTCCGCTGGGGCTTGAACGCGCCGACGGTGATGATGCTGAGCGCGGCCGGCGCGATCACGGTTGCGGCGTGGGCGCCGTACTGGATCTCGTGGCCGATCATGTTCAACCAGAGCCTGGCGGTCGGCGTGTGGATCATCGGCTGGATCTACTGCGGCCTGTCGGCCGCGCGGCTGATTGGCGCCGAGGTAAGCGCGCGACTTCAGGCTGACGAAACGCAGCGTGCGGCGCGGGTGAGCATGCTGGTGATCGCGGCGAGCGCGATGCTGTTCCTCGCAGGCCTGTTCGGCGCGCGGCCGGCAGTCTCGCTTGCGATGCTATTCGTGATGAACCTGTTCACGGGCGCGATGATGCCGCTGGTGCAGAGCTGGTTCAACGAGCAGCTAGAATCGGGCAATCGCGCAACGCTGCTGTCATTCCGCTCGACCTTCGAGACGATGGGCGGCTCGGTCGGCCTCCTGTTCGCCGGGCGAATCGCAGACACTGCCGGTATCCCCTTCGAATGGCAAATCGCCGGCCTAATCTCACTGTGCGCAGCGCCGGTATATTGGGCAACGCGCCGCCGAGAAGCCGCCGAAGTCGCGCTGGCGGGAAGCGCGAAATAGCAGGCCTGAAACAAACACCGTTCTGAATCGGCGATTTGGTCAAATTTCCTTTTGTTGACATTCTCTTCCATTTCTTGCGCCGCGTTCGGTGCGATCGATAACTGAAACCGTTGGGAGAGCGGGGCGATCTGACGATCGCGAGGATCGGCCGCAGCGGAGGAATTGGAGGAATCACGAATCCGAAACCGGCGAGGATCAAATGTCGGAGGGTTAGTCGATTGGAAGTGGTTGGTGGAGGAATTCATGGTTGTATTATGGCATAGCCGGATGACAACGGTTGGCAGTCGAGGGTGAGAGGAACCGTGCGGCAGGGGTGACCCCTGCACCCAGTATCTTTTGATTGTGCGTAAGCGCCGCGCGACGTTGTCGCGCTGACGGGTGATTAAAGGGGAGTGCGGGATGCTGTTGGGGCGTTGTCCGGACAGGCTCTGCACCCGGTGATTTTTGGTTGGTGCCCTAGTGCCGCGCTCCTTCGTCGCGCTGCGACCGAGAGTCCCTCTTGAAGGTTCATGGCAACTTTACCATATTAAAGAATGGCGCCGAAGAAGACTTGGGCCCCGGCAGACGGGACAGAACATCGCGCCGCTTTGCTGCCGAGACCCGTCATATGGGTAGGAAGCAGCAAGGACGACATATCGGCTCTTCCCGCGGCAGTGAAGGGGTCTTTCGGTCATCGCTTGCGCCAGGTGCAAGAGGGAAGAGTGCCGCTCGATATGAGACCGCTACGGCAATTCGGACCCGGCGTTTTCGAGTTGCGCGAGCACTTCGACAAGAACGCGTATCGCTTGATGTATGTGGTGCTCAAGAAGGCGGTCTACGTGTTGCACGCCTTCATGAAAAAATCGAAGTCGGGAATAGGGATTCCGAGGCTCGAGGTCGAATTGATAGAAGCGCGGCTCAAGCGCGCGCGGAGGCAAGATGCGGAGGGCTGAGAAAATGGCTGAAATGCCCGTTCACAAGAGCAGCGGCAACGTTTTCGCCGACCTGGGTTTTACACCGGCGGAAGTTGCGGAGCTTACGGCGAAAAGCAGACTGATCATGGCGATTGATGAAACCATCAAGCGGCGAAAACTCACGCAACTGGAGGCTGCGCGCCGTTGCGGCACGGATCAGCCGACGCTGTCGAAGGTGCTTCGCGGCCGAATGGAAAGCGTGACCATCGACCGGCTCACTGCCTGGCTGATGGCGCTCGGCAGGACAGTTGAAATCCGCATCCGTCCATACAACGCAAAAGCAAAGACGGGACAGCTCGTAACCACGGGCCCGTGATCGCGGCAGGGGTGACCCCTGCACCCAGTGATTTTTGGTTGGTGCCCTAGTGTCGCGCTCCTTCGTCG
>JBOHWI010000478.1:0-6914 GCA_050736675.1 Binatus sp. (SeqCode) | reverse complement strand
ACTTGGCTTTCCGCTTACACGCTTTGGAGACTCAATTGGATTCACCCGTTCGTCGAAGGGAACGGAAGAACTGCGCGGGCGGCTTGCTACTATCTGATCTGTCTGAAGCATGGCCAATTGCTGCCAGGGAAAAAGATTGTGCCGGAGCGAATCAGAGATAATCGGGATTCCTACTATGGGGCTTTACAATCAGCAGATAGAGCTTGGGAACAAGGTCTCTACGATGTTTCGGAATTGGCAGAGTATTTAGGCGGCCTGCTGAAGGCGCAGTTAGCGGACGCCTGATTCAGCGGGTTATTGGGCGGGGACGGCGGGTGTGGGAGCTGTCCGTCTAGATTCTTTGGCTCTTTTGATTCATCTGCGACGCTCTTCGTTCTCGCAGCCTGCCATATTAGGTGAATCATCAATCTACGCCCGCAACCCGAACCGTGCTCAAAACTAGACTCCTGACAGCGGCGGTGCTGCTGCCCGCGGTGGGAGCGCTGGTGCTTTTCGCGCCGGACTGGTTCTTTACGATTTTTATCGCAGTGGCCGGATGCTGGGGATTTTACGAAGTCATCGCGATGGCCGGCGCTCCGCATTGGTTAGCGGTGCTGTTGTGCGCCGTCGCCGGCGGCGTCCCATTGTTCGGGCTGCTCTACGCAGGCGACGCGGGATGGCTGGCGCCCGTGCTGGTAATCCTCATGATGCTGGGACTGGTGGCGCGAGTTCAATTTGTGGGCGCCGGCGAAACACTCAAGGGCCCCCGACTCGCCTTAATCGGCGCGGCGTACGTCGGAGTCCTGTTCCCGTACTTCGCGCTGCTGCGCAACAGTCCCGGCGGAATCGACCTGCTCCTGCTGGTCATCCTGTTGGCGGTGGTGAGCGACAGCGCCGCATACTTCGTCGGCAGGTATCTCGGCCGGACCAGGCTCGCGCCCAATGTCAGCCCAAACAAGACGATCGAGGGAGCGGCAGGCGGGCTGATCGCGACGACGGTGGCCGGCTGGGCGCTGTTCAAGATGATCGGCGGCACCTGGGATATGGGCTCTGTGGCACTATTTTCGGCTATGATTTCCGCCCTTGCGCAACTGGGCGATCTGGCCGGCTCGGCACTGAAGCGCACGGCGGGAGTCAAGGACTCAGGCTGGATTTTTCCGGGCCACGGCGGTCTGCTCGATCGAACTTGTTCGCTAGTCTTGGCGGTGGTTTTGACTTACTATTGGTTTCGATGATGCGGCTTTGGGAGCCGCATTTTCACGCTTGGGGGTTGTCGCTTTCGGACTTGCGAGCAGGGGCTAAATGATCTCATCGATTCTATCCGCAGCAGTGGTCTTCGCGGTGTTAGTGGTCGTGCACGAGCTGGGCCACTTTGCGATGGCCAAGAAAGTCGGAGTCCGCGTGCTCCGATTTTCAGTCGGCTACCCGCCAAAAGTATTCGGAATCCGGCGCGGCGAAACCGAGTACTCGGTAGGCGCGACGCCGTTTGGCGGCTATGTCCGAATGCTTGGCGATGAAGTCGGCGAGAAGCCCACGGCCGAAGAAATCACGCTCTATCTTCACGAAATCGGACTCGACCTGACTGGCGCAGCACGCGAGCGCGGCGCGATTCATGCCGGTTCCGGCTTCGACGACAACTTGCGCGTGATCGCCAATCGCGTGGGCGAGTCGGACGTCACCGTCGCGCACACTGTCGTTGGCCGCGAAGTCAGGCCCGACGAGGTGCTCCTGCTCGACGAAGTTCGGCGGCAGCCCAGAGTTGACGACGCGATCAAATCGCTGGCCGAACATCCTCCTGCCGCGCTGGTCCAGGCATACTGCAGGCGCGCATTTCCGACTCAGTCGTTGAGCAAGCGCATCCTTATAATTCTGGGAGGACCGCTGGCGAACATTATCTTCGCGCCGCTGCTGCTCACCTTGGTCTTCATGATCGGCGTCCCGCAGTTGTTGCCGGTGGTCGGCAAGACCACGAAAGATCTTCCGGCGGCGAAGGCCGGACTTCAGGTTAACGATCGGATTGTCGCAGTTAACGACCAGCCGATGGCAACCTGGGCCGATTTCTCCAAGACAGTGAAAGCGGGAGACGGCTCTCCGATCAAGCTCGAAATCGAACGAATGCACGACGGTGGGTCGCCCACGCGCAGCACGCTCGTCATCAAACCGACCCGGCTTGATCAAAAGACGATCTACGGAACCACCGCAACCACCTGGGTGATTGGAGTACAACCGAGCGGCGCCGAGATTACCAAGCATTACGGTCCGCTGGCCGCGGTAAAAGAGGCGGGAGTGACTTCCGTCGATATGACGGTCCAGATGGTGGTCGGTGTCGCCAGTATCTTCTCCGGCACCACCCCCGTGCGCGACGCGCTTGGCGGGCCAATCATGATCGCGCAAATGGCCGGGCAGGAGGCGCGTCGCGGCTTCGCCGACCTGGCGATGTTCACCGTGATGCTCAGCCTCGAGCTCGGTATTATCAATCTGCTGCCGGTGCCGCTGCTCGACGGCGGGCATCTGCTGTTCTTCGTCTTCGAAGGTGTACGGGGCAAGCCGCTCGAACTTCGTTACCGCGAAGCGATGCTCCAGGTCGGACTCTTTTTGCTCGTGGCGCTGATGGCGTTCGTAATCTTCAATGACATCTCGCGTATTGTGCAGGGTTAATCGGCTGCTCGAACAGGCAGCTGGATCGCGCCCGGTCCTGGGACTCGACACCTCCACATCCATCGCAAGCCTCGCCTTGATTGCGGGCGGCAAAGTCGCTGCGGCGCTGGAGCGGCCGGTCACCTCTCACGGCGCCGCATTGCCGGGTGCCGTAGATGAACTTCTGCGCGCGGCCGGGCTGGCCGTCGGGGAGGTTGGCGCGCTCGCCGTCGGCACCGGACCCGGCTCGTTCACCGGACTTCGCATCGGGCTGAGCTATGCCAAGGGAATCGCGATGGCGTCGGGCTGTGCGCTGGTCGGCATACCCAGTTTCGACGCGATGGCGTCAGCTGCGCTCGAGCGTAACAATATTGAAGCAGGCCGGCTGATATGCGTGGTTGTGGACGCTCGAAAAGGCGAAGTCTACGCGGCTCTTTACCGGGTCGTGGCCGATGGGCTAGAGAAACTGTCAGAGGAATTGGTAGTCGCGCTGGAACACCTGGCATCGCGCATCGCCGAGGACGTTATGTTTATCGGTGACGACAGAGCGAAGGATGCGGCGGCCCTTGTGGAATCGCGGGGTCATCGGGTGGCGGTTTTCGAGACAGGGAAGCTCGATTTGCGCGGAGTCTGCGTCGCGGCGCTGGGCGGGGCGCGGTTTTGCCGTGGTGAAACGGATCGGGCGGCTTCGCTGGAGCCGCTATACATCAGGACGCCGGAGGCTACGTTCAAGCCCACTTCGAAAAATCCGGCTGGCATTGGCACGGAGGGCGTATGGAGCATCGAGAGGAAGAACTCATTCGGCAGCATCTGACCCACGACGAGGAGCTGAGGGCCCTCTACGCGGAGCATCAAGAGCTCAAACAAAAGCTCGAAGTTTTTAGAAGCAAGCATTATCTGACCAACGAAGAGGAAATCGAAGAAAAACGCATCCAGAAGCTCAAGCTGGCCTCGAAAGACCGCATGATGGCGATCCTCGGACGCTATCAGCAAGAGGCTCGCTGACGCCGCGGATCCGGGCCATGGGCGCGCGCACTCCACCGCATGACAAGTCATACGATATCGGTACTGGTTGAAAACGAATTCGGCGTGCTCGCGCGCGTGGCCGGACTTTTTTCGGGCCGCGGCTTTAACATCGAGTCCCTCACCGTCAACGAGGATCCGCTCGATCC
Source organism: Binatus sp. (SeqCode) (assembly GCA_050736675.1). GTDB lineage: Bacteria > Desulfobacterota > Binatia > Binatales > Binataceae > Binatus. Next base: position 3,126 of record JBOHWI010000478.1, on the reverse strand, counting down.
GACGGTGTCGAGAATCGTGCTGGTAACCACCGGCGACGATCAGATCGTCGAGCAGATCAACAAGCAGCTCAACAAGCTCGTCTCGGTGATCAAGATCACCGACTTCAAGGACGTCGAGACCATCGACCGCGAGATGGTGATCGTCAGAGTCTCGGTGGACGAGCGCACACGCTCCCAGCTCGACTCGATCGTCGCGGCGTTTCGCGCGCATGTGATCGATATCGGTCCGCGCGCAATCACGGTCGAGCTGACCGGCGACTCTGAAAAAATCAAGGCGTTCATCGCGATCGTGCGCCCGCTCGGAATCAAGGAAGTGGTGCGATCGGGCAAAGTCGCGATGGCGCGCGCGGTCCAGCTCAATCACGACAATCATCAGGGCCGGCGCGCGCGCGACGCTGAATAGTCCGGCCGCGGGAAAATTCGGGAGAACATTTATATGAAGGTTTATTACGACCGCGACGCGGACCTGTCCGCGCTCAAAGGCAAGAAGATTGCGGTCATTGGCTTTGGAAGCCAGGGGCACGCGCACGCGCTCAACCTGCGCGACAGCGGCATGGACGTATGCGTCGGGCTGGGCGCCAAATCGCCGTCGCGCGATAAAGCCGCCAAGCAGGGCCTCCCGGTGTTCGACACCGCCGAGGCCGCCAGGCGCGCCGACCTGATCATGATCCTCGTGCCGGACGAGATGGGTGCCGAGATTTACGAAGCCGAGATTGCGCCGCATCTCACCAAGGGCAAGTACCTGGCCTTCGGCCACGGCTTCAATATCCATTTCAAATTCATCAAGCCGCCCACCGACGTCAACGTCTTCATGATCGCGCCGAAAGGACCCGGCCATCTCGTGCGCTCCGAATACACCAAGGGCCGCGGCGTACCGTGCCTGCTCGCGGTCGAGCAGGATCCCTCGGGCGATACCGCCAGGGTTGGGCTCGCGTACGGCAGCGCGATCGGCGGCGGCCGCGCGGCGATTATCGAAACCTCGTTCCGGGAGGAAACCGAGACCGACCTGTTCGGCGAGCAATCCGTCCTGTGCGGCGGCCTTACGGAATTGATCCGCGCCGGCTACGAGACTCTGGTCGAGGCCGGCTACGCGCCCGAGATGGCGTACTTCGAGACCCTGCACGAAGTAAAGCTGATCGTGGACCTGATCTACGAGGGCGGGATCTCGAATATGCGCTACTCGATCAGCAACACCGCCGAGTACGGTGACATGACGCGCGGCACGAAGGTGATCGGCAAGGAGTCGCGCGCGGCGATGAAGCAGATCCTCGCGGACATCCAGTCGGGCAAGTTCGCCAACGAATGGATCGGCGACTACAAGGCCGGCCTGCCGCGCTTTCGCGAATTGCGCAAGGAAGCCGAGAAGCATCCGGTCGAAGAGGTCGGGCGCAAGCTGCGCGCGTTCATGCCGTGGCTCGCCAGCGATCGGCTGGTCGACAAGTCCAGGAACTAACCGCCGTGGTGGGCGAAACCGACAGCGGGCGCCAGGCGCCGGGCGCGGTGCTCGCGCGCATCGCGGGCGCGATCGGAATTGCGACCGAAGGCGCGGCGCTGTCGCTCGGATTGGCGCTGTTCGGAATCATACTGATCGCGCTCGGCCTCAAATCGGTGGGCGCGATCATGGCGATACTCGCAATTCCGATTGCGCTTTTCTTTCGCGATCCCGACCGTTATCCAACTCGCACCGAAAACGTAGTAATTTCCGGCGCTGACGGCAAAATCACGGACATTTCCGACGCCTCTTTTCCGGGCGAGACCGGCCGCCTCTGTCATCGCGTGTCGGTCTTCATGTCGCCCCTCAATGTCCATGTGAATCGCGCGCCGGTGGGCGGCGAAGTCACGATGGTCGAGCATACTGCGGGCGAGTTCCGCGCGGCCTTTCGCGACGACGCCAGCGAACACAATGAACGCAATTTGATCGCGATGACTGACGCGGCGGGCCGCATGTTCGGCATGATGCAGGTGGCCGGCTACCTCGCGCGGCGAATAGTTTGCCGGCTGCGCGCGCGTGATAGAATACAGCCGGGCCAGCGGATCGGCCTGATTATGTTTGGAAGCCGCGTCGATCACTTTTTTCCGTCCGAGTACCGCGTCACGGTGTCGATGGGCCAACGCGTGCGCGCCGGAGAATCCATCATCGGAGCAATCGAGCAATGAGCCGCAATTCCCGCCGCTCGCGCGAAGAGCGCCTGCGGATGGAAGTGTATTCGGGTCAGGGCCGCGAGCCTGGCCTCAAAGCGGATGGCCCTCTGCGCCGCGGAGTCTTCCTGCTGCCGGCGACGATCACGTCGATCGGCCTGCTCTCCGGCTTCTACTCGATGGTTTCCGCGGTGAGCGGACACTTCGAGGTGGCCGCCGTAATGATCGTCATCGCGTTCGTGTGCGACGGCCTCGACGGCCGCATCGCGCGCGCTTCGCGCACTTCGAGCCAGTTCGGCGTCGAGTACGACAGCCTCTCCGACGTGGTCGCGTTCGGCGTCGCACCCGCGATGCTGGCTTACGCGTGGGCGCTGAAACCGATCGGCTCGCTCGGAATCGGCGTCGCCGGATTGTTCGTGCTGTGTTCGGCGCTTCGCCTGGCGCGCTTTAACGTACAGACCGCGACGGCGGACAAGAGCCGTTTCGTCGGCCTGCCCGTGCCCGGCGCCGCCGTGATGATCTCCGGGTTGGCCCTCGCCTACAGCTATTTCGAGATCGATTCGCCGCGCGCGCTGTGCACGCTGATGGTGCCGATCACGCTCGCACTCGGCGGCCTGATGATCTCGCGCGTGCCCTACCCCAGCTTCAAGACGATCAAGCTCGAAAAGCGCGCTCAGATCGAGCTGGTGATCACCATGATGGTGTGCGCGGCGATGCTGTTCGCGATGCCGCAGCTCACCGCCTTCCTGCTCTCGACCGCGTACGTGCTGTCCGGCCCCTGGCTGATGCTGCGCGGTGAACGGCTGAGCGCCAAGGTCTCGGTCCTGCGCCCCGTCGCGTCCAAGTCCCACGACGCCAACGGCGCCGCGTCCCCCGCCGATGCCGCCAAGCGCACTCGCAGTCTCCGCGACCATCAGCCCGTACGACACTAGTGCGTGTGTTCCCAAGAGAACGTTTCAATCGGGAAAAGCAATTTTTGACGAAACG
>JBOHWI010000477.1:0-3703 GCA_050736675.1 Binatus sp. (SeqCode) | reverse complement strand
AGTGGTATATCGTCCACACCTACTCGGGCTACGAGCACAAGGCCAAGGCCGCGCTCGAGGAGCGGGTGCGCTCGCTGCACAAGGAAGAGAAGATCGGCAAGGTGCTGGTGCCGATCGAGCGGGTGCAGGAACTGGGCAAGGGCGGCGCACGCAAGGTTTCGAGCCGCAAATTTTTCCCCGGCTACATCTTCGTGCAGATGGTGCTCGACGACGAGACCTGGCACGTAATCAAGGATACGCCGAAAATCACCGGCTTCGTCGGGCATTCGACCAATCCGCCCGAAGTGCCGATTTCCGAAGTTGCGGAGATCGAGCAGCAGATGGAAGAGGGCGCGTTGCGCCCGAAACCAAAAGTCCTGTTCGAAGTCGGCGAGGCGATCAAGGTGGTGGACGGCCCGTTCCAGGATTTCAACGGCACCGTCGAGGAAGTCAAGCCGGAGAAGGGCAAGGTGCGCGTTCTCATCTCGATCTTCGGCCGCGCAACTCCGGTCGAGCTCGATTTTGTGCAGGTAGAGAAGGCCTGAAAACTGATATCAAGCGATTCGCCGCAGGTCGCCTTCGATGCGCTCTGGTGGCTGATCAACGCGAACAGCTAAGGAAATTTTTAGTCGATCACTGAGCACTAGAGCGGATTCACTGAAAAATGGCTAAGAAAGTAGTCGGATCGATCAAGCTGCAGATTCCGGCCGGCGCGGCGAACCCGTCGCCGCCGGTGGGGCCCGCACTCGGCCAGCGCGGCGTCAATATCATGGAGTTCTGCAAGGCCTTTAACGCGCAGACCCAGAATATGCAGGGGCTGGTTATCCCGGTCGTCGTCACGGTGTACGGCGACCGCTCGTTCACCTTCATCACCAAGAGTCCGCCCGCGTCGATTCTGCTGCTGCGCGCGGCGGGAATCGAAAAAGGCTCGCCGATGCCGAACAAAAACAAGGTCGGCAAGGTCACGCGCGCGCAGGTCGAGGAAATCGCCAAGACCAAGCTCAAGGACCTGACCGCGGCCGATCTGGCGGCAGCCGTCAATACTGTTTCGGGCACGGCGCGCAGCATGGGTATCGAAGTCTCCGACTAGTAAGGTCTGAAAAAAAATGGCAGGCAAGAAATATCAGGCAGCGCTCAAGAAGATCGATCGCGAAAAGCGCTACTCGCTCGAAGAGGCCGTCAAGCTGGTGATCGACAACAAGGTCGCCAAGTTCGACGAGACGGTCGAGATTGCGGTGCGGCTCGGGGTCGATCCGCGGCAGGCCGACCAGAACGTCCGCGGCACCATAGTTCTGCCGCACGGCACCGGCTCGACCGCGCGCGTGCTGGTCGTCGCCAAGGGCGAGAAGGAGCGCGAGGCGCGCGAGGCGGGCGCGGACTTCGTCGGCGGCGACGACATCATAAAGAAGATTCAGGAAGAGAACTGGCTCGACTTCGATCGCGTAATCGCCACGCCCGACATGATGGGCCAGGTCGGGCGCATCGGCAAAATTCTCGGACCCCGCGGCTTGATGCCGAATCCGAAAGTCGGCACCGTCACCTTCGACGTGGCGAAAGCGGTCGCCGAGATCAAGGCCGGCAAGGTCGATTACCGGGTGGACAAGGCGGGCGTGGTGCACGCGCGCGTCGGCAAGCTGAGTTTCGGCGAGCAGAAACTGCTCGACAACGTGCGCGCGCTGCTGGGTGCTATCGTTCGCTCGAAGCCCGCCAGCGCCAAGGGCAATTACGTTCGCAGCCTCGCGCTGTCGGCGACGATGGGGCCCGGAGTCCGCGTCGATACGGCGGTGGCGGCGGCCAAGGCGCTCGCGGCGGCCGCATAAGACGACCGTCGCTTTTCGTTCGTTGGAGCTGGGTCGGTATAATTAGATGAAGAAATCGGAAAAAACCGCGCTGGTCGAAGATCTCGCGGGCAGTTTTAGCCGCGCCAGTATTGCGCTGGTGTCCGAGTACCGCGGCATGACGGCGGCGGAATCGACCGAGATGCGCAAGCGCCTGCGTGCCGTGCGCGGCGAGATGCGTATCGCGAAAAATACGCTCGTGCGCCACGCGATCAAGGGCACCAGGTTCGAGGCGCTCGAGACGAACCTCGGCGGCCAGGTCGGGTTGATTCTGAGCTACGAGGATCCGGTCGTACTGGCGAAGACCTTCACCTCGTTCGGACCGCTCGGCGACAAGCTCAAGCTGCGCGGCGCGGTGCTCGACGGCAAGACGCTCACGCCGGCGGAAGTGAATGCGCTGGCGACGCTGCCGTCGCGCGAGGTGATTTTCAGCCAGTTGCTCGGCTTGCTCAACGCGCCGGCGACTCAGTTGGTCCGCCTGCTCAACGAGCCCGGTTCATATCTGGTGCGAATGATCGACGCGATTGGAAAAAAGAACGGCGGCGGGGCGGCGGCTCCCGAAGCTCCGCCCGAAGCGGCCCCAACTGAAGCGGCGCCTGCAGCGGCGGCGCCGGCTGCCGAGGGTTGATGGGTTTGTGAACGTCGCGTGCAGATCGCACGCTTGATGGTTAAGTTGGACGATCCACTTTAGTGAAAAAATCTCGGGGCGCTCCCACATCTCCCCGGATTCGTGAACGGTGAATAAGGAGAGAAGGTAACATGGCAGAAGGACAACTCAGCCGCGATCAGGTGAAGGATTATCTTAAGAACCTGAGCCTGATCGATGCGGCGGCTCTCGTCAAAGAACTCGAGACCGAGCTCGGCGTATCGGCCGCTGCTCCGGTCGCGGCTGCAGCTGCTCCGGCGGCGGGCGGCGGTGCTGCGGCGGCAGCGCCCGAGAAAGAAGAGTTCAACGTCGTGCTGACGGGCTCCGGCGACAAGAAGATCCAGGTGATCAAGGTCGTGCGCGAACTGACCGGACTCGGCCTCAAAGAGGCCAAGGACCTGGTCGATGGAGCGCCGAAGGCGGTCAAGGAAGGCGTCAACAAGGCCGAGGCCGAAGAGATCAAGAAGAAGCTGGAAGCAGCCGGCGGCAGCGTGGAGCTGAAGTAGGAAGGACTTAGTCTTTTTGACGCACAACAAAGGGTCGGGAAATTCACGCGGCGCGGCGCTCTCGAGCGCGCGGGAATTTCAAACGGTCTTTATCGATGAAGCCGTGGGCACGGGGAAGACTCCTGCGCCCGCGTCCTCTTTTGCTTCACGGCGCGCCTCCCGCAGGTACGCGCACTGAGGTTAGCTGATGGCCCAGGTTCACGTAACCAGTAATCTTCGCATTCGCCGCTCGTTCGGCAAGATCAAGAAGATCATCGAGATTCCGAATCTGATCGAGATTCAGAAGCGCTCGTATGACGATTTCCTGCAGGTCGGCGTCTCGACCGACGACCGCGCCGACGTAGGTCTGCAGGCGGTGTTCAAATCGGTCTTTCCGATTAAGGATTTCAACGAGACCGCCTCGCTCGAGTTCGTCTCGTACGAGCTCGGCACGCCCAAGTACGACGTCGAGGAATGCCATCAGCGCGGCATGACCTACGCGGCGCCGCTGAAGGTCAAGATTCAACTCGTCATCTGGGATGTCGAGAACGGGCGCCGCTCGATCAAGAACGTCAAGGAGCAGGAAGTTTACTTCGGCGAGATTCCGCTGATGACGGGCAACGGCACCTTCATGGTGAACGGCACCGAGCGCGTAATCGTCTCGCAGCTGCATCGTTCGCCCGGCGTATTCTTCGAGCACGACAAGGGCCGCACGCACTCCACCGGAAAACTGCTGTACTCGGCGCGAATCATTC
>JBOHWI010000476.1:0-2232 GCA_050736675.1 Binatus sp. (SeqCode) | reverse complement strand
CGTCAATGTCGAACTTGAAGAGCTTTGCCGCATTCAAGCCGAGAATTTTCGCGCGCGCGTCATCGGGCAGAGTGCCCATCTCGCGTTCGATCGCTTCCTTCGAATGAGGCCAGCTGCCCTCGTGATGCGGATAGTCGTTGGCCCACAGGAAGTTGTTGGTGAGATTGTATTTCACCGCGAGATCGAGGCCGACCGGATCTTCCTGGAACGAGGCGTAGCCGTGCTTGCGGAAATACTCGCTCGGGAGCATCTTGAGGCGCGGCAGCGCCCACATGTGATGCTTGTGATAGGCCTCGTCCATGGCTCCCAGAGCCCACGCGACCCATCCGATGCCGGACTCGATGGCCGCGAACTTGAGCCCGGGAAAACGCTCGAGCACGCCCGAACCGCAGAGATTTGCCACCGGCTCGATAGTCGGGACGAGCGAGTGCGAGACGTAGTTGATGACCGCGCCGCCGTCTTTGCGGGCCGCGCGCGGATCGCGTCCGGTCGAGACGTGGAACGTGATCGGCAGATCGGCTTCCTGGATCACGGCCCACATTGGATCGAAAATCGGCAGATTGTAGTTCGGATGACGCGCATCATGCGCCCCGAAGATCGGCTTGCACGGGAGCGTCAGGCCGCGGAATCCCAGCTTGGCGACGCGTTCGATCTCCTTGATCGAGCCCTGCAGGTCGGCCGTCGCGATCGCGGCCATCGGCGACATGCGGTCGTTGTACCTGGCGAAGGTCTCCCACGCCCAGTCGTTGTAAACGCGGATTTGCGCGTGGGCAAAGTCGGCGTCGGGCGTCGCCCACATCGAAAGACCCTTGTTGGGAAAAATAACTTCCGCATCGACGCCGTCGCGTATCTGATCCTTCAGCCGCTGCTCGGGATCAGCGCCGGCCTTGCCGCGGAGATGGTCTTCGCCTTCGAGGCGGTTGTCGAGCAGGCGTGAGCGCGCCCATCCCTCCGAAATCGCCCACTTGACGCCGTTTTCATCGACCTCAACCCGCGGCAGCCGATTGCGATACTTGTGATCGATTCGCTGGTACCAGAGATTGCCCGGCTCGACGCAGTGACAGTCCGCCGAGATCATCAGGTACTTGTCGGGATCGTCGGGGCGCGCCGAGCGCTTCCATCCGGCGTGTCCGGGAGTCTCGAGTCGCCAACGGTTGGGTTCGTTGATTTCGCTTTCGCTGATAACTGCGCCTGCCATTACGATACCTCCGAAGCGGCACTTCGATTCGTTTTACAATTGTATGTTACCGGCCATCTGAACTGTCAAGGAATCGCTGGACCCGCTGGCGCAGGCTGGTCAGATCAGCAGGAGCACACCAGCCGCGGCGATGGCGGCGATGCCGAGCACCAGCAGCGAAAGTTTTACCACGATGGCGGCAAGCAATCCTCCGAGCACCCCTGAGAGCGATTCAGCACCGACCTGCAATGCCTGGTTGTTGCCCATGACGCGCGTCCCTGGTCGGCCTCTCCGACCGACGTCGAAAGGATAGTCGCGCACGACGGCAGGCATATCGCCAGCGCGAGCGACGTCAGGAACAGCGTCACCCACAATGCGCTCCGACTCGGCGGAACAATAACGACGATCATGAATATTCCGGTCAGCAATGCCGACCAGAATGTCATCGAGCGCGTCGTGAAGTGTTTCGCGAGGTAGCCCGTCAGCCAAAGGTTCGCGAGAACGATAGGCACTCCGACCCAGGCGATATACTCAGACTCCTGCGCTACGCCGAGATGGAATTCGTCTACGAGGTACATCGGATAGCATCGGAAGAATCCGAAAATGGCCAGATAGAGGAGAAAGTTGATCAGGTAGAGGACGCGAATCCGCCTGTCCGTGAAGACGCTGATGAGATTCGTGAACGCTTCGAAGTAGCTAATCTGCTGGCGCTTCTCCGGCGGGTTCGTTTCGCGAAATTTGACTAATGTGCCGAGCGTCGTCAGCAGCAGCAATCCGAACACGACCCAGAACGGCGTCGCATACGTGAACCAGCTTACGACCGAAGGCTCTGCCAGCTTGCCGCCGGCCAGAGGGCCGACGATATAGGCGAGGCTGACGCACATATATATGTAGCCGAAGAAACGGTTGCGATCCTCGGCGGACACCACGTCGGCGATCGCGCTCTGGGCGGTCACGATGTTTGCCTCGGACAGGCCCGCGACAAACAGGCTCGGAGCGAGAATGGCGAGGCTCAACGCTTGCAGCGAGGCGGCGATCACCGCGTAGCAAAGGGT
>JBOHWI010000475.1:0-3861 GCA_050736675.1 Binatus sp. (SeqCode) | reverse complement strand
TCCACGATGGGCGCATCCCGCTCGAAGCGAACTGTTCGATCGGAAATCCGTGGCGTGCAAAGAACGCGCGCGACTCGGGCCGGTCGTGCGGAGCCATCTTGCCGAATTCGATCATCCTGCCGGCGCGCTCGGCCTCGAGGCGATGAATATGCGTGGTGGCGTGACTGCGGCGGCGAATCTCGCCTGAGGCGCCGAAGTGATCGATGTGGTGATGGGTCGCGATGATCGCATCGAGATTCTCGACCTTGATGCCGACCTCTGCCAGCGCTTGTTCGAGCGCCGCGATGCTTTCGGGCGAGTTCATCCCAGTGTCCACGAGCGCCCATGCGCCGTGACAGTCGAGCAGATAAACGTTGATGATTGTCGGCCGCATCGGCAGCGGCAGAAAGATCTCGTAGATACCCGGATGAACCTCGACTATTTTCGCCATCGAATACTCACAGCGGCGGTTTCGCATGACTGGAAGTCCTTGCGCTCCGCCGCCCTCCGCATCGTCGCGCGATCACTCGTGCAACTCGTCCTTCACCTGGAAAGTCACCTTCACCCGCACCTTCCATCGCACCACTTTGTTGGCCTCGACCAGCGCGGTAATGTCCACGACGTGCGCGGTGTTGATGCCGTTAATCGTTACGCCTGCGCGTGAGATTGCCAATTGCACGGCTTCTTCGACCGAGTTGGCCGAGATGCCCGTGAGGTCGATCGTTTTTTCAACCATGACGCTCAGCCGCTCCCGCGGGCGTAACTTGCCCGCCATTGTTTGACGCTCGCATTCGCGCGGCGCTACGCTCGCCCCTGCGTAGTGGTTAGCGCACGGCGAGAGCCGAAACAAGGCGACATCGAGCGAAAGGGCTCTGCGGCAACTGAATGGTAGCGCGCGATTGGTCATCGCGTCGAGGGAGTTGGTAGTTGTCAGTCAAAATCGAGTCGCCCGCGGGCGAGGAAGCGCTGACCGAGTTCGTTCTTTTTCAACATCGGGTTTACGAATATCGCAGCGCGCGATGGGCCGCGATGGTGGCGGTGCAACTGCCGATCCTGATGGGCGAGGGGCCGTTCGCGGCCGGGCGCAAGATTCGAGCGTTTACGGCGCGCATCGACGGCAGCATCGTCGCGCGTGCCGTCGCGATAATCGACGGCCATTACCAGCGTCATTGGAATGAACCGCTCGGGCATATCGTGATGTTCGAGGCGATGCCCGGCACGCGCGATGCGGTCATCCGGATGATGGACGCGGCGTCTGAATGGATGAAGTCCAGCGGCGCGACGGCGGCGCGAGCCGGCTACGGATTGCTTGAATTTCCGTTCGTGATCGACGACTACGAGACGCTGCCGCCCGACATCGCGCGCCAGAATCCCGCATACTACCACGCGCTGCTCAAGGATGCGGGATTCGAAACCGAGCGCGGATGGGTTGACTATAAGATTGAAGTGACGCCCGAACTGACTGCGCGCTACGAGAGCGCGCTCGAAGCGAGTCGCCGCGCCGGTTTCCAAATCGTCGCGCTGAAGGACCTGCTCCACGCGCGCAGAATCCGCGACTTCGAACATACCTGGAACACGGCGTTCGCGCGCCATTGGGGCGCGACTCCTTTCACCACCGACGAACTCGTTTTCCTGTTCGACTTCTTCGCGATGTCGGGCGCGCTCGAGACCTCGGTGCTCGCGTATCGCGACGGGCGGCCAGTCGGCGCATTGATGGTTACGCCGCCGAATCCCGAAGGCGCGATTCTCAAACCCGGCCGCAAGCTCGCAGACAACGAGAATCTGAACTTTCTCGGCATCGGCGTGCTCGAAGCCGCACGCGGCCGCGGCGTCAACCTGGCGATGGCCGCGTATTCGTACCTGCAACTGATCCGCAGCGGTTCGAAGTATCTCAGCTACACGCTGGTGCTCGACGACAACTGGCCATCGCGCCGCACCGCAGAAAAGCTCGGCGCAAAGGTCTGCGCCAACTACGTCACGTACCGCCGCAGGTTCTGAGCTTGGGGCTCTCGCTTCGCGTTTAACAATCCTCGAGGCGACTGAAGTACCAATCGTTCAACTCGTTTGCTCAACCGGCCTGCGATGCTGTAAGAACGAAACACTGGTTTGCTCGCCAAGCTTGTCTTCGAAGGAGGGATCTTTCGATGGCCGATTTTGATCTTCATATCAGAGGTGGAACCGTCGTTGACGGAACGCGGGTGCCGCGGTATCGCGCCGACGTCTGGATCAAGGACGGCAAAATCGCGCAGATTGGCGGGCGCTCCGCGGGCTTTGCGAAAAAGACCGTCGACGCCGACGGCTTGATCGTCGCTCCGGGCTTCGTCGATTTGCATACACACTACGACGCTCAAATTCGATGGGACCCTTACTGCACGATCTCGGGATGGCACGGCGTCACCTCGCTGGTGCTGGGTAATTGCGGCTTCGGCTTCGCGCCGGTCAAGCCGGAATTTCGCGAGCGCTCGATGCTCACGATGACGCGCACCGAGGCAATTCCGTACGAGTCGATGAAGGCCGGGATGAAGTGGGACTGGGAGACGATTCCGCAGTACCTCGACTCGCTCGATCGCACGGCCAAGGGCGTCAACGTAATTCAGTACCTGCCGACCTCTTCGCTGCTGACCTACGTGATGGGACTCGAGGCGGCCAAGACGCGGCCCGCGACGGAAGACGAGCGCGCCGAGATGCGCACGCTGTTCGCCGAGGGCATGGACGCCGGCCTCGGCGGATTCTCGGTGCAGCGGCTCGGGCCCGATTCGACGCAGGCCGACTTCGACGGCTCGCCGATGGTGACCGACACGATGTGCGACGAGGACATCCTGAACCTCGCGCGGGTGCTGCGCGAACGCGACGAGGGCTTCATCGAGATCACTCAGGCGACCGGGCACATCAAGGACGACCTGGCGTTTCTCGAACGCCTCGCCGCCGAGGCCAATCGTCCAATTCTGCACAATGTAATCGCGCCGGCCCGCCGCGATGCGAAAGTTCATCAGCGCAGCATGGCGTGGCTCAAGCGATGCCGCGAGAAGGGGCTGCCGATCTTCGGTCAAGCATTCACGCTGCGCACCGGCTTCGCGTTCACGCTCGAGCATTGGAACCTCTACGACGCGAGCCCAGCGTGGCGCACCGTCACGACCGGCACTAATGCCGAGAAACTTTCCAAGATGAAAGATCCGGCTCTGCGCGAAGCGATCAAGCGCGAGCATGAAGAGGCGAATAGAAAGCTCGAAGCAATCCAGGCGGGCGTCGGCGGTCCGATTCGTCATTTGCTCGTGACGTGGGCGGGAGACAGGCCCGAGCTGGAAAAGTACGTCGGCAAATCGATTGGCCAGATCGCGCGTGAAGAAAATAAACATGAGATCGACGCGATGCTCGATCTCTCGATCGCCGGCGAGCTCAAAGTCGAGTTCCTCGGACCCAATCGCGGCTTCAACGCCGAGTTCTACGCCGAGATGATCAACGAGTCGCCCTACACGATTCCCGGCGTCTCGGACGGCGGCGCGCACACCAAATTCTTCACCGGCGGCGCGTACACGACCGATTTTCTCGGCTGGCTGGTGCGTGACGAACAGCGCGTCACGCTCGAAGAGGCGCACTACCGGCTCTCCGCGCTGCCGGCGCACGCGGCCGGCTTCCGCGATCGCGGAGTGCTGCGTGAAGGGCTGGCGGCAGACGTCGTCGTTTACGACCTCGATCGGCTCGGTGTCGAGCCGGACTGGATCGGGGACATCGCGCACGACTTTCCCGGCGGCGAATGGCGTCGCGTGCAGCACGCGCGCGGCTACCGCGCGATCATCGTCAACGGCGAGATGACGTGGGATGAGGGGCGATGCACCGGCGCGACGCCCGGCCGGTTGCTGCGCGGCGGCCGCGGATAGACTT
>JBOHWI010000474.1:0-5443 GCA_050736675.1 Binatus sp. (SeqCode) | reverse complement strand
GTATCGCAGCGGCAAGAAGCCGCCTAGTTGTACTAACGATCATAGTTCCGCAGATAAATTAGCAGATTGTTCGATCGGGTGGATACGAGGCGGGCGCTCGCTACAAAATATGTCCTGCATTCCTAGGTTATGCTCGCGCCAAGAAGTGGCATCGTGTTCGCTTTCCTGGTTCACGGATGGCCGTTCGTTCCCCACTGATCGGCAACATTTGGAGCGACGGCTGGGTTCATAGGAACCAGTGGTGTTCTCCGCGCCTCAGGAGCGGGCTGTACCCGAGGTGCGTCGCCCGGCGAGCGTTCCAAAACCAGATCCACCGTATCCGGCGACAGGGTGTAAGCTGCGCCTGACACCAGGTCGATCACCCACGGGATGATAAATATCAGATCGAGTACACTGACCCACGAAAACTCAGAATGGATAGTCGTTGTCGCCATTTGGTAGCCGGGCAGTGTGGCTACAACCTGAACGGTCTTGTTGCGGTCAAGTGTGACTTCAGCTGGTGAAATCACCTGTTCACCGCCCACCTTGACCGTTGCTCCGGGCGGGTTAGTCGAAACAGAAATAGTCTGCGTACCGCCGCCATGTATCAACGTCGCGCATGACGAGCAGGCGAAAGCGATGCTCGTAAGGATAGCGCATGCTGTTCTCGCAGTTCTCATGACAGAATGTCCCCTCGAGAAAGATCGGATTCTTGGAAATTTTGAATCCCGCTCGCTGCGACTTAATCCATATTCAGGTCCAGAACAAGTCGAATTGTTTCTGTCACGCAGCAATCGGTCAACAGAGCGCGAATCATCAGACGTACCCTCATCTGTCGAGCGGCGTTGCGGTCGGCCGCCTAATCGATTGGGTCCATACGAACGCCCAGCTAATTCTGGTCTGGGTTTTGCGGCTGCGGCTGCGTGGCGGCGCTTGGTGTAGGCGTGGCGCTCGGCGTGGGTGACGCGATGGGAGAAGGGGTTGCAACGGGGCAAATCGGAGTAACGGTATACGACAATGGGTACGTCTTCCACGCTGCACCAGTAGCAGCCATGTCTATAACCAAAATTGAAATGATTCCGGCATCAATCAAAATTCCGAGGAGCGAAGTCGGATCGAACTTGTCGCCGGTGGTCACTGTGCCGGCTTCACAGCCGGGAGCCTGCGCCGTGATGGTGTATTTTCGGTCTCGGTCAACGGTCGCCGACGCGTTGCCTCGACCTATCAGCTGATCGTCCAGATACAGCTTGGCGTCAGGATCGCCGCTGTAGACGCTGATCTGATCAGAAGTGCCGTGGAAGACGTATGCGCAGCTGCTCGTTTCCAGAAGAAGAATGACGGCGAGTGCACCGGCTAGAAATCGCATCTGCCCCCCTGACTTGACCGATGGTTATCAGACTGGTCGTCGAACCACAAATGGTTGACTGATCGCGAGTGCGGCTCGGGCATCCGCCGAATGGAACCGGCTCCCCGGGCGGATTCGAACCAGCGTACAATCGCGCAATTCAGTCAGATTGAAATAAATGCGTTCAGTTTTGCGCGGACAAGTTGAGCGATCTCTTCCGGTACTCTCGCACCGGCATAACGAATTGGCCGCGCCATAGTGTCGATGCTGCGGATATGGCTGGTAAGGATTTCGCCCGCAATCGGCAATCCAGAAGGCAGCACGACACTTGTCGGAAATGGGCGGACTCGAGACGTAATCGGACAGACCACGGCCAACCCGGTGTTTTCCGCGAACACGGCGGACGAGACAACCAGCGCGGGTCGGCGACCGGCCTGCTCTCTGCCTCGTGTCGGATCGAAATCAGTCCAAATGAGATCGCCCGGAGCGGGCAGGTAGGTCCGCGGCATTATTCGTCGACGCACTCCCGGCCTATTTCCGGTCCCCAATCAAATGCGCCGCGATACGCTGCGCGCCACTGCTTTGGGGTTTTCCCTGCGAAAAGCTCCTCCAACGTGAAATGAGGTGTCGCGCGGCGGACTATGATTTCGCCGTCTTGGGTCTCGACCTCGACCCTTTCGCCGTTGCTGAGCCCGGCCGCCCTTGCGATTTCGCGGGGGAACCGGATGGCAAGGTTCTTCCCCCATTTGCCGACCGTTATCAGAGACACGACATTCTCCTAAGCCAGTGGGATATTCCCAACATATTCCGACGGATTGCAAGGTTCAATCCGCTCGACCGTCCGGGGCGAGCGGCTCGAGATTGCTGCGCAGCCGCAAAAGAAATTGGCTCCCCGGGCCGGATTCGAACCAGCGACATGACGGTTAACAGCCGTCCGCTCTACCGACTGAGCTACCGGGGAGTATTTCGGTTATCTGGGCGGAGCCGGATCTACTTTCGATATACGCGCATCGATGCGAAATCAAGCATTCACAGCGCCCGCCATTATAGCTGGAGATCGGCGGTACGAATCAAATCGAATGCGCGTTCCCAACTCACTGGGAGATTTTGGCGCCTTGCAGCGATTTGTCCTGCGTCGCGCCCATCGCCTTGACCGTCTCGGCGACGAACCTGGCCGGGAGGACGCCAGCCAGCCCGGAAAAAACCGGATCTGTGTTGAGCGAGGTGTTGGCCTCGAGAATTCCCCATAGCGCAAAGCGAAGGCCGGCGCTGACGAAGACCGGGGCGCCGCTCGAGAATCCGGGCGCGGAGCCGCCGTCGAGGTAGCTGAGCCGCTGCAAGCCCGCGCCGATGACTTCGGTATCGGCAGGCTCCGCCACCGAGACATGGCCGAAGCGGGCGAGCGCCTCGAAACGGCGCCGGTTGACGCCGACGGTCACGGCGGTCAGGTAGTACACCTGCGCACCGGTTTCGGGGCTGGCGAGCGGGTCCTCGTTGCCGAGCAATGAGCCGAGCGCGATGGGCGCGATGTTCGCGCCCTGGGGCGTCAGCGGAATCGCGGCGACATCGACCTTTTCTTCGTTCGGATCGAGCACCCACTTGTTTTCAAGCGGCAGCGGCTCCTCGCGCATCGCGCCGGTCCTGGAATCCTCGAGCGTGAGCAGGAGGCCCGCGCGCGGCTTGCGGTTCTCATCGAGCAGATTGTGGTGCGCGGTCACCAGGTAAACGAACGAGCGGCCGGGGAACGCCGCGCTGGGCACGGCGACGAAGAATGCCGTACCGACCTGCACCACGCGGCCGCCGGAATGGGTCACGATGCCGGCGACGTTGCGCAGAGTTCCGGAAGGGACGGTGCCGGCGTCGGCGGCGCGGGACGGGGTCGGCGCGACGGCGAGGAATGACGCGAGCGCGACGGCGACCGCCGCAATCGGGAGTATGGCCTTTCTCATTCGAACAGGTTCATCCAGAAGTTTGTGGGTTGGCTCAGTTCAGTTTCGGCGCATTACGATAGCAGAAGAGCGCGGGTGTGGAAGGGGTTCCCGGAGATCGCGATGAAAGCAGTTAAGCGGGCGCCTGGCCGCGAGACGCAGCGCTAGTCGTCAGTCCGGTCGAAATGCGATCGGGACTCTGCCGGGCACGCGAAAGAGCGAGCGGCCCCACTCGAAGCCTTCGTTCTGAAGACGCAGATCGTCAAATCGGCGCACGAGGCTCCCGATCGCCGCCTGCGCCTCCAACTCGGCCAGGCGGTAGCCCAGGCAGAAGTGCGGGCCGCCGCCGAAGGCGACGTGCTGCGAGGCGTCGCGCTCGAGGTCGAACCGGTCAGGGTCGGGAAATGCCTCGGGATCGCGGTTTGCCGCCGCGAGCATCGCCCATACCATCGTGTTTTTGGGAATCGTTTTGCCGCCGAACTCGGCGCCCTCGTGCAGAATCCTCGGCGTGAGGACGATCGGTCCGTCGTAGCGCAGGCATTCCTGAATCGCCTTGGGCCCCAGCTCCGGATGAGCGCGCAGTTTCGCCAACTGGTCCGGGTTCCTGATCAGCGCACGAACTCCGTTGCCGATCAGGCCGATGGTAGTCTCGAAACCGGCGATCAGAAGGCCGTTCGCCTGCACCACCAATTCCTCGTACGAGAGCTTGTCGCCGGCCTCCTCGGCGCGGATGAGAACAGAGAGCAAGTCATCGCCCGGATTTGCACGCCGCCCGGCAATGAGGCGCTCGAAGTAGGCAGTCAGCGCCGCGGATGCTTCCTTTGTCTTCTGTACCAGGTCAGGCGGCAGGATCGCCTCGGCGAGACCGAAGGTTGCGTGCGAGGTCCACTGCGTGAACTGCTCGCGATCCGCAGTCGGCACGCCGAGCAGCTCGCATATGATCGTCGATGGCACCGGCAGCGCGAGGTCGGCGATGACGTCCATCCGGCCGCGGCTCGCGACCCGATCCAGGCATTGATCGACGACGCGCTGGATTCCCTCGCGCCACGCATTGAGCGCGCGCGGCGTGAAAGCATGGCTGACCAGCCGGCGCAGGCGGGTGTGATTCGGCGGATCCTGCAGCAGCATGAAGCGCTGCGGCCCCGAAACCGCCTCGTTGATCCCAAACAGTTGGCCGTCCGTGGTTCTGACACCGACGACTACATCCGAGAGCAGCTTCTCGACGTCGGCGTAGCGCAGCAGGCGCCAGAAGCCGAGGGGGGTCTGATTGACCGGATCGGTCTCGCGCAGGCGCTTGAGTCCCGGGTAAGGATCGGCGCGGAAATCCGGGTCGAGCGGATTGCATCCCTGCCAGGGATCGCTCGAGCGATCGGCGTCGATCGTCATTTCTGTTGAGTTGCGAGTCGCGCGGCGCGATTCACCAGCGGTTGCGGTTTCCGCCTCCGCCGCCGCCCTCTCTGCCCCCGCCCCCGCCGCCGCGACGGCGATCTCCACCGCCACCGCCGCCGCCGCGCGGGCCGCCAGTGCTGGCGCGCGCTTCGTCAATCTTGATTCGCCGGCCCTTCAAATCGGTGTCATTGAGGGTCTCGATCGCTTTGGTCGCGTCGGCCGCCTCCACCATCTCGACGAAACCGAAGCCGCGCGACTGCCCCGAGAATTTGTCGGTGACTACGACCGCGCTCTCGACCTTTCCCGCCTGCGCAAAGAGCTCCGCCAGATCTTCCTGCGTAACCGCGTAGGCAAGGTTGCCTACATACAACTTAGTGGGCATAAAAGCCCCTCCTTCTGAATTTGCCGGGAAGCTCCAATACTGACGACCCTGTGGCGTGACCGGGATCGGAGAGAAAGGCGGCGTCCGAGGCGTTTACATCCTCAGATAAAGATAAGCGCGCGGCATCGCCGAGTAAAGTCAGAGTGGGATATGGGTCGCGGGAAGGTCGGCAACGGCCGAGGATTTCGCTACGGGAAAGATTCAATGACGATGCCAACTTCTACCAGATGCCTGGCATCGGTGATTCGATAGACAATGCGAAAGCCCGACGCATCCCAGACCCGCTCCTCCCTCGAAATTTTTTTCGTTTTGCGTGGATCATGAAAGAGCTTTCTGCTGTCATCGGGCCGGGCATCGTTTTCGAGGCGCAGGAGAAGGAGGGCCAAACGCCGTGAGCGCGTGACATCGGTGCGGTAGAGT
>JBOHWI010000473.1:0-2038 GCA_050736675.1 Binatus sp. (SeqCode) | reverse complement strand
CTCGTATGGTCTCGGGCGGCTGCGGAGCGCCGGGCGCATTGTTGTCGCCGCCGATTAGCGTGTCGGACCAATGCTTGAATTTGGCGTTCAACTCCGGCGGCACCCCGAGCATCTCCCCAATGACCGTAACCGGCAGTGCGTTGGCGAGGTCCGACATCAGGTCGAACTGGCTTTTGGCCGCGACCTTGTCGAGCAGGTCCTTCGCAATCTCTCGGATGCGCGGCTCGAGCTCGCGGATTCGCCGGGGCGTGAAGTCGCGCGACACCAGCCGGCGCAATCGCGAGTGCTGCGGGGGATCGGAGCCGAGCATGTTGCGCGAGCCCGCAAAGCGCCCTTGATACGCCTGCGGCGGCGGTGGCGGTTGGACGCTCGAAAGGTGCTCGTGGTTACGCAGTCCGATGGTGACGTCGGCATAGCGCGCGACCAGCGCAAACGTCATATCTCCAAACGTGAGGACCGACGGCGGCCCCGCCAGCAGCGGGGCGTAGTGCGGATAGGGATTCGCGCGAAATTCGGGATCCCAAATGTTGAACTGTATTGCCTCGGCCATAATTTCCCACTCGATCAATCAGTCGCCATCGTAAGAGACGCGAGTCCTCGAAGGAAGTAAGAACCTTTGTAGGTCACGGGCGCAGTGGGATCCTGCAGGCGCAGGCGCGGGAAGCGCTCGAGCATTGCGCCAATCGCGATCGCACCCTCCATCCGCGCCAGCGGTGCGCCGATGCAGAAGTGGATACCCTCGCCCAGCGCAACGTGGTCGCGAGGCTCGCGCGTGATGTCGAAACGATCGGGATCTTCGAACTGCGCCGGGTCGCGATTCGCGGCCGCGAGGATTATGAAACATCCCTGGTTGGCCGGCAGATCGGTGCCGCCGAGATTCACGTCTTCTGTGGCGAAGCGAATCGTGGACTGCACGGGTCCGTCGTAGCGCAGGATTTCCTCGATCGCGCGCGGTATCAGCTCCGGGCTTTGCCGCAGCAGGTTCATCTGCGCGGGATTGCGTCCGAGCGCGAGCATCCCGTTGCCGATCAGGTTGGTGGTTGTCTCGTTGCCGGCGAGCAACAGGAGCAGCACGAACGCCAGCAGCTCGTCGGCGTTCATCGCTTCCGCATCGTCGTGCGCGGCGACGAGCGCGCTGACCAGGTCGTTGCCAGGAGTTTTGCGGCGACGCTCGATCTCGTCGGCAAAATAGTCGCGCAGCGCGTTCTTGGCGGTGTGAAATTCTTCGGGCAATGGAGTGCCCGGCAGGGTGTTATCGCCCGAGACGACCGTGTCGGACCAATGCTTGAACTGCTGGTAGTGGTCGGGCGGCACGCCGAGCATCTCCGCGATAACCATCACGGGCAGCGCGTTTGCGATTCCGTGCATGACCTCGAGCTCACCCTTGCCATCGGCGGCGTCGAGCAGATTTTTTGCGATCTCGCGGATGCGCGGCTCCATGTCGCGGATTCGCCGCGGCGTGAAATCGCGCGAGACCAGGCGCCGCAATCGAGTATGCAGGGGAGGATCGGAAAACAGCATCGTGCGTGCGCCGGCGAACGGCCCTTCGTCGTTGGGCTCGCCGGGATCGCGCGGCCGCACACTCGAAAAGTGCGCATGGTCGCGCAGCGCTGTCGTCACGTCGGCGTAACGAGTGACCATCGCGGTCGGCCCGAACAAATCAAGGATGCGCGGCGGTCCGGCGAGCAGCGGCTTGTAGTACGGATACGGATTGGCGCGGAAGGCAGGATCCCAGGGGTTGAAATAGATGTTCTCTGCGGCCTGATTCATTGCGAGACTTCCTTTTTCATAGATTTCGGTACTCGTCCGCGCCGCGCACAACGGTGCAATCGCGGTGCCACGCGTGGGCTCGATGCAATCACACGTGTTTTCATCCGGAGGACGTGCATCAATGCGACTGCACGCAGTCCGGCGATGTCACTTGAGGGCCATCTCGAGTCGGCTCAGCCCGCGCAGGAAGTACGAGCCTTTGTATGTTACCGGAGCGTCGGGATTCTTGAGTCGAAGATGCGGGAATCGTTCGAGTGCACTGCCAATC
>JBOHWI010000472.1:0-2870 GCA_050736675.1 Binatus sp. (SeqCode) | reverse complement strand
GCTCGATCATTTCCGCGAGCAGAAGCTGCGGCAGAAAATCGGTGTTGACGTAGAGCGCTTCCAGCCGCGACGCTAACGAGCCCCCGGGACGCGCGCGATACGCGCAGGTCACGATACCGGTTTTCTCGTCCGCGACCAGTTCACCGACAATCCGCTTGAGGTAGCCGCGCTCGACCGATACATCGGCGTCGCTCAGTACGAACACCTCGGCCTTCTCCGCGCGGTCCGCCATCTTGACCAACTTCGCGATCTTGCGATTGCTGCAATTCGGCTCTTCGCCAACGACCAGCGTGATGTTCGCGTACTGATAACGTTGCCGCAATGCGACGGGAATTTCGGCCGCCGCATCCTCGTAGTTCTCGACTCCAAAATAAAAGTCGACCCGCGGATACGCGATTTCCAGAAAGCTGACCAGGTTGGCCGCCAGCGAATTGCTGCTCCCGTGCAGCGGCTTCAACACCGCCACGCGCGGTGGAATCTTCGGTAGCGAGGGCAGAGGCGAGGTTGCGCGCTTTGCGAACCTGATCGCGGCGGCCGTGGCCGCGGCGTAGTAGAGCAGCGACACGCATACGCCCGCGGCCGGTAATGCCATCCAGATTGTCATCGAATGACTCGCGCGGAGATATTACCCTGCGCGACAGATGACGCCACAGACATCCCGCTGGAGACCTCGCGCTGCCTTTGCGCTCTCCCGGAAGTCGCCGTCAGGCCGACGCCTGCTGCGCCGTCTGATGCCGCCGTTGGCGCATGGTCGAAAGAAATTGCCGCCCCTCGTTCAGCATCCGCTTGGTCTCTTCCATCGACGTCATCATCTTCTTCACCGATTTGAAGATATACTTGGGGCGGAAATAGAAGCTGCGATAGAAGCGCTCGACCGCGCCGTAAATCTCCTCGTTGGTCAGGCCGGGATAGGTGATCGTGCACTTCTGATAACCCGATTCGTCGAGCAACGGATCGACCGCGAGGAATCCGTTCTTGGTCACGTAATCGAACAGCTCCGTACCCGGATACGGTGACGCGAGCGACACCTGGATCGTCTCGCAGTCCATCTCGCGTGCGAACCGGATCGATTCCTCGATCGTCTCCTTGTTCTCGCCAGGCAGTCCCAGGATGAAAGTTCCGTGAATCAGGATCCCAAGCTCGTGGCAATCCTTGGTGAAGCGGCGCGCGCGCTCGAGCCCGACGCCCTTCTTGATATTCTTCAAAATCTGCGCGTTGCCCGACTCGTAACCGACCACGAACAGCCTGAGCCCGCCGTCCTTCATGATCTTCAGCGTTTCGTAATCGACGTTGGCGCGCGAATTGGTGGACCACGTGATTCCCAGCGGCTTCAGCAGTTGCGCGATTTTGCGCGCACGGGCAGGGTCGGCCGTAAAGGTGTCGTCGTCGAAGAACAGTTCCTTCATCTTGGGGAACTTCGCCTTCATCGCCGACACTTCCTCGTACACGTTCTCGGGGCTCCGCACGCGATAACGATGCCCCTGCGTGACCTGCGGCCACAGGCAGAACGTGCATCGCGCCGGGCATCCGCGCCCGGTGTACATCGACACGTACGGATACTGGCAGTAGGGACTGTTGTACTTCAGATAGTCGAGGTTTTTTTCATAGACCTCGGTCACGAATGGCAGCCGGTCGAGTTCCTCGTCGGTGAGCGCCGGCCGGTCGGGATTGTGATGCAGCCCGCCGTTTTTCTGCCAGCTGATTCCGCCGATCGTGCTCCAGTCGCGGCCCTCCGCCACCTCGAGCATCGAGTAGTCGAATTCCTTGCGCGCCGCGATATCGATCGCCGGCGACAGCTTCAGCGTCTCGTCAGGCCGCGCTGTAGGATGCCCCCCGACCATCGCGATGATCGCACTCGGATTCGCCGCCTTGATTGCTTCCGCAGTGCGCGCGTCCATCCGGAGCGACGGCGTCGAAGTGTGAATCACGATAAGGTCGTAGTTCTTCGCCTCGTTGACGGTCATCTCGACCGTGTAATTGTGCGGCGGTGCGTCGAGCAGACGCGCACCCGGAATCATCCCGGCCGGATACGCCAACCACGTCGGGTACCAGAACGACCAGACCTCGCGCGTCGCCTGGTAACGTGAACCGGCGCCGCCGTCAAAGTCATCGTACGACGGCGGATTCAGAAAAAGTGTCTTCATCACATCCATATTCTAAAGCATACCCCAAGCCCTGTCCGATTGGTTAGTCAGCGACTATACAAACCGCGGCCACCGAAGGCAAGATTGCGCGACGCGATACCCGCTTTGCGGTCAGCGCTTTCCACTCGCGATTAACGGAACCTCCCATTTTTCAAGGCATTTTGAATGGCATGCCTGATGCGTATTTGTCTCGTGAGGTGCAGGTTAATGGAAAGCAAGAAAAGCAAGATTATCACGGCGATCGGAGCGACGACGCTCGTCCTGGGAATGGTCGCGCTTCAAGGCTGCTTCGAATCGAACTATCCCGCATACGACCCAGGCTACGGCGGTTACGGCTACGCGTCGGGACCCACATATTACCAGCCCACGCCGGTGGTTGTCGGTGACTACGACGAGCACCATACGTGGCGCGGTCGCGATTGGTGGGTTAGCAATCGTCGCGACTGGGTGAACGATCATCACAAAGAATGGCTCGGCCACGATAACGACCGCAATCGCGAGGCTCACGCCACCACGGATCGTGATCACAACCGCGACCGCAACTAGTCGGTAGCCCGCCGCGCTCTCAACCCCGGTGCAGGGGTCGCCCCTGCCCGGGGGCCGGGGCGCGCCGCCTCGTTCAATTCGAGGTTCCCTTCCGCGCGACGATGATCATCCGCCGCGTGCCAATCCCGTACTCCTCGCCCTCGAATCCCCCGAACACTGCCGTTACGCTCATGCCAACGC
>JBOHWI010000471.1:0-5158 GCA_050736675.1 Binatus sp. (SeqCode) | reverse complement strand
GATGAGGTCAACTCATTTGTCCGGTTTGTAGTCGCGCGGCCCGAAGTATTCTTCGAGCACCGTCATGAACGGACCGCAGGCGCGATTTTTTTTCACAAGCTGCATCGCTTCTTCGAGAGACATTTGCCGATATGCACGCAGAAACGCAATCGCGAGCGTCGGAGCGCGATTCATCCCCGCGTTGCAGTGAAGGTAAACGCGCGAGCCGGAACCGACCAGGTCGCGCAGATCGTGAAGCGCCGCTTCCAGCCGCTCGGCCATCGCGTCCGCGCTGCCGTCCTGAATGGGAGTGCGCACGTAATCGATTCCGTGCGCATCGTACTCCGCACTCAGTTCGCCGTTGTCCAACCCGTTCATGCGCAGATCGTCGTCGTCCTGCAGATTGTGAACCGCGGTGACTCCGTAGGTTTCCTTCAGCCAGGCGATATCGGCCTGTCCGGGATATTCGCCGACCAGCAACTCGTCCGAAATAACGCTGACCGAAGGACGGCGGTGCCCGCGAGTCGGGCGCGGAGCGTGGTCGGGACGTTTACTGAACCAATCAACCATTACTCAAATGTAACCATCCGGCGGGCAAGTATTCCAGCATCATGCTTTGGCGTGGCCGCGAGGCAGTTCGGGCGAGGGATCCGCCGCCCTGGTGCGCGCCTGGTTGGCCGGCTGGACGCCGTTCGACGTCGCCGTATTCGAGTCGGGGGTTAGGGTCAACCTGCGACGCGAACCCGAGAGCGCAAGGACCGCGCTGCGCATCAGGTCGGCGACTTTACGATAGGCGCCGGCGCCTTCGGAACTCGCCGCCAGCTCGCGCAGCTGGGCAGCGGTAATCGCGCGGCCGATGCGGACTTCCACCGGACGGCGCCGCGGGACGAGACTGCCTTTCCCCATCACGTCGTGGGTGCCGCGAATCAGCACCGGCAACACGTCGCATCGGCTGCGCAGCGCCAGGAATCCCGCACCACTTTTGAATTCGTGAATTGCGCCGTCGGCCGAGCGCGTGCCTTCGGGGAACATCAGCACGCTGCGTCCTTGCGCCAGTTCGGCGAGCGCGTCTTCCAGCGATTCGATCTGCGCGCGCTCGCGGTCGATCGGCATCATCGACGTGAAGTTCGCCGCGAGAAAACGTCGCGTCGGGGTGTTGAAGAAATAATCCTTGGCCGCGAGCACTCGAAGATCATCTCCTATCGCGCCGAGCGCATGACCCACCAGGCTGAAGTCGAGATGACTCGAATGATTGGCGACGACGATGAAGTTGCGGTTGGCGGGGATGTTGCCGCGCCCGAGAATCTTCGGCTTCAGCCATCGGTCGAAGATTGCGCGCTCCGCCCCGCGCACTGCCAACCGGCCGAGCCATTTCAGCGGCGGCGGCAGCCGCACGGTGTAAGGCTCGGCGAACTTTACGTACGACGGCATCCGATGGCGTCCGTTGCCGCCAGGCTGAGCCGCAAGGATTTGCAGGTCTGCGACGGTACGCAGGTCCGCAATTTCCTCCGGCGCGATTTCACGGCTAGCGCGTTCGCCGATCAACTCGCCGATTTCCGCCAGCGCAAGCGAGTCGAGCCCCAGGTCCTCGATCAGCCGCGTTTCGGGCGCGATGTTGACCGGCTCCGTCGCGACTGACGCGAGCGCTTCCGCCAGCCAGCTCTCGACTTCGTGATTGGCGTCGTCCGCTTGCGCGGTACTCGGGCGAACGTTGAGCATTCGTCGCAGCGTCGCAGCGACGTCGGTGCGTTTGATCTTGCGAGTGCGCGTACGCGGCAGTTCGGCGTCGGTGAAGCGCAGGATCCTGATTCGTTTGTGCGCGCTGAGCTCGCGCGCGACCTGGTCGAAGTCGGCGCGCAGCCGATCTTCCACTGCGCGACGGCTTTCTCCGCGTGAGTAGGCGGGCACGACCAGGGCGGCGACTTGCTCGCCTTGCGCGACCTTCAGGCCGACGACCGCCATCTCCTTGACGAATTGCGACCTGCCGTAAATTTCTTCGAGCTCTTCGATATAGATGTTGTTGCCGCCGGAATCGACGATCACTTCCTTGGCGCGGCCGACGATGTACAGGCGGCCGTCGTCGTCGAAGCGCCCGAGGTCTCCAGTATGCAGCCAGCCGTCGGTAAGAACTTCGGCGGTCGCTGCTTCGTTGCGATAGTAACCCGCCATCACGTTGGGACCATGCGCGACTATCTCGCCAATCGATCCGGTCGCGGGCGTGAGTTTTATCTCGACGCCGTTGAGCGGCCTGCCCACCGCGCCTACCTGGAGCCTTTCCTCGGGCCGCGCGACAGACAGCACGGGCGCCGCTTCGGTCAAGCCGTAACCTTCGAGCAGCGGGATTCCGATGTCTTTGAAAAACTCGGCCACGCGATGGGGCAGGGCGGAACCGCCGCTGACCGCGAGCCGCAGCCGGCCGCCCAGCGCGGCATGAACCTGGCGGAAAACGATCGCGCCGAAGTTGAGGCCCGAGTTCGCGTCAAACCGCCGATTAAGGTCGCGCAAATTGTCGAAGGCGGCGTGAAAAAATGGACCGCGCGCTTCGACTTGATCGACGATGCGCCGATGAACCGCCTCCCACACCGCGGGCACCCCAATCAGAGCGGTTGGGCGAACGTCGGCAAGCGTGCGCGACAGCGTTTTCGCGTCGACTTCGAGCGGATAAACGATCGTCGCGCCGCTGGCGAGCGGCAGCAGCATCCCGCAGGTGAACTCGAACGCGTGATGTAGCGGCAGGAGCGAAAGTACGACATCGTCGGCGCCCAGTGAAAAAACGCGCGACAGCATCGCGACTTCGGCGGCGAAGTTGCCGTGCGAGAGCATCACGCCCTTGGGCGCGCCGGTGCTTCCGGAGGTGAACAGAATCGACGCGAGCGCCTTCCGTTCCGGCGGTGCTATTTGGGTCTTGGCGTCGCCGCGCAGAATGAACGGTCGCGCGAGCTCGGCGAGGTCAAGCTCGATTAGTTTCAGATGCGCGTCGGCGAGCGCGGAACCGAGACGCTTGTGAACCGCGCTCGAGCGCAGGGCGGCGGCGGGCTCCGCGATTTTGCAAAGCGGTGCGAGCTCTTCGGCCGAAATCAACTGGTCAAGCGGCACCGCAATCGCACCGGCGCACAGAATCGCGAAATAGCCGAGCACCCACTCGGGCGAGTTCTCGCCAAGCAGCAGCACGCGATCGCCGGGCTTGATGCCGCGCGTCGCGAGCAGCAGCGCCGCCCGATGCGCGCGGTCGCGCAACTCGCGATAGCTGGTCTGCGTCTGCTCCCCCGACGGCCTGCGCGCGATAATCGCGACGCGGGAGCCGTAGCGGTCGGCGGCGCGATCGAGCATGTCGACGAGGCTGCGATGACGCGGCAGGGACTTGGGCCTGCCGCGCGCGTGCAAGTCGAGCTGCGGAAAAATGTGGCGGCGCAGGCCCGGCAGATGAATGTTGATCCAGTAGTCGTGCCAATCGATCAGATCGGGGCGAAACGGATGCCGCTCGGCGTCGGCCGGCTTAAGCGACGCGTACAGCGCGCGAATGTTGCTCGCGTGGAAAGTATAAACGAGTTCCTGGATGTACGGGCGATAGACCTCGACCAGTTCGCGCGCGAGGTCGGTGTTCTCCTTGAATTTGTCGATGCCGCTCTCGATTTTTTTGGCGTGCTGATTTTCTTCACCGACCACGCTCCGCGCGAACGCCGCTGCCTGCTTGAGAATCCTGGGAACCGTCTCGCTGGCGAGGTCGTACGTATTTTGCGACACTACGACGGCTTCCAGATGCGGCCCGAGCCAGCGCATCGTGCCGCCGTCCTTGCGATGCTCGCGGCGATTGCTTAGCGCGGTCAGCTCGACCAGCCGGCGCATCGGCAGCGGATTCCGATCCGAGGTGCAGAGCTGGTAGATGGGCTTGTGCTTGCGCGTCAGCAGCGCGGCGAGAATCGGAATCATCGCGTGCGCGGCCAGATCGACCGGGATCACGTCGAGCACCAGCTCGGCCTTGGCGGGATAAAAGCGGTAGCCGCGGCCGGCCAGATAAGTCAGCGGCGCGCTGGTGTTGACGCCTTGGTTCCATCCGGGGAATGGATCGAGCAGTGCGCTCTCTATAACGGCGGGACGCACGACCGTGACGTCGAGCGTGTCGCGATTGGCCAGCACCAACTGCTCGCCGAGGCTCTTGGTGTAACTGTAAGTATTGGGCCATCCCCAACTTTGCGCGCGCTTGCGGCCGACCTCCTTGAGGCGCTCTTCGAGCCATTGCTTGCGCCGATGTTCGAGCACCGACTCGCGCGGTGCGTCGGCGTCGCCGTCATTCTCATCGCCGCGAAACTCCGCGTGACGCAGTTGATCGCGCGACTCGGCCTGCACCCGCTCGATGGCTGCCAGAGCGTCGCGAATCTCGCGCTCGAGCCGAAACGACTTGCGCCCGCTGGGGCACCAGTCCTCGGGGATGTCGTCTTCGTAGCGATGGCCGTCGGCGCTGCCGGCGACGTAGCAAGTCGATACGTGCATCATCGCGGCGCCGAGCTTGCGGCAGAACTCGATCACGTTGGCGACGCCGGTCGTGTTCACCTCGATCGCCTTCTCCAGCGACGCCTCGAAGTTGACCAGCCCCGCGCTATGCACGACCGCGTCGAGACTGCCCGGCTTGAACGGCTTCGCTTCTTCGCCGAGCAGGCCGTGGTTCGTGATGTCGCCGGGCACGACGACGATCTTTTCTTCGATGTAACGATCGAACTGCTCGCCGAGATGCTCGCGCAGTGGCGAGAACACGGGCGAGTCGAGGATCTCGCGGCGAAAGCGTCCGAGGCTGCTGCGCCGGTCGCCCCGAATCAGCAGATAGGCGCGCTCGATCTCGGGATGCCATCGCAGCAGGATCGCGAGAAATACTTTGCCGAGAAATCCGGTCGACCCCGTCAGCAGGATCCGGCGGCCTTTGAGCACTTGCTCGAGCGCCGGCATTCCATTTCCGTTGCGCTTGCCGTTGCTACTCGACATCCGCGATCACCAGCGGTGGCAGGTGCAGGTAGGTTATCGAGGCCGAGCGGCCGAGGTCGGAGGTCGCCATCGCGATTGCCTCGTCGAGCGTGTCCGCCGCTTCCCATCCAAGCCGCGCCGCGACCTCCGGCTCTTCGCATCCCGCCGCGATCACGCGCCCGACGTGCTGGCGCGCGGGCTCGCCCCAGTACCACATATAGAA
>JBOHWI010000470.1:0-3743 GCA_050736675.1 Binatus sp. (SeqCode) | reverse complement strand
TCGA
Source organism: Binatus sp. (SeqCode) (assembly GCA_050736675.1). GTDB lineage: Bacteria > Desulfobacterota > Binatia > Binatales > Binataceae > Binatus. The sequence goes on along the minus strand of JBOHWI010000470.1, from coordinate 3,739 downwards.
GGATATCGCGTACTACCTGGCGCGCGTCGGACGCCGGATGCAGGCCGGATGGGCCGCGGCGGCAGCGGCCCGCCTGCGCGACGGAAGCGACGTGACGAAGCTACTTTTCTTTCAGGCCTTCATCCGCACCCAGCTCGGCACCGTTGCGGCGGCCGAGCAGCAGAAGGCGGAAGAGGAGCCTCGGTTGATCATGACCCCGGCCGAGGCGATGCGCGCGCGCGAAGCGCGGGCGCGAAGGCGGTAGCGGCTTGGGGAAGGGTAAATCACTTGATTGAACGTGAAACCCGCCGTGGGTTTCACACTTCCTTGGGCAGGGGTGACCCCTGCACCCAATGGGGTAAGGATAACCTTCGATGATCGATCAACAGCCGCTGCGCGGGGTTCGTGTACTCGACCTGACGCGCGTACTGGCGGGGCCGTTCTGCACGATGAACCTGGCGGACCTCGGCGCCGAGGTTATCAAGATTGAGATGCCGGGCCGCGGCGACGACTCGCGCAGCTTTGCGCCAATGATGCCGTCGGGCGACTCGGGCTACTTCTACAGCGTCAATCGCGGCAAGCGCAGCGTCACGCTCGACCTGCGCACTGACGACGGCGCCGCGATCTTACTCGAGCTGGCGGCGAAATCTGATGTAGTGGTCGAGAACTTTTCGCCGGGCACGATGGCTCGCTTCAAGCTCGGCTACGCGCAGCTCAAAGCCGCCAACCCGAAGATAATTTTGTGCTCGATTTCGGGTTTCGGGCAGACCGGACCAAAGACCGCGGCGCCCGCCTATGACATCGTGGCGCAGGCGCTCGGCGGCACCATGAGTATCACCGGCAACCCGGGCGGCGAGCCTGTACGCTGCGGCGTGTCGATCGGCGATCTGTCAGCCGCGCTGTACGGTGTGATTGCGATCATGTCGGCATTGCGGGTGCGCGACCGCGACGGCGTCGGCAATCACGTCGATATCGCGATGCTCGATTGCCAGGTTGCGATGCTCGAGGACGCGCTCGCGCGCTATTCCGTATCGGGCAAAATTCCCGGGCGGCTCGGCTCGCGCCATCCGTCGATCACGCCGTTTCAGCAGTTTCGCGCGGCCGACGATTACTTCGTGATGGGCGCGGGCAACGAGGCTATCTGGATACGCTTCTGCGAGGCGATTGCGATGCCGCAGCTCAAGGACGACCCGCGCTTTCTGAGCAACGCGGATCGCACCGCGAACCATCCCGAACTCGAGGCAATCCTTGCGCGCATGTTCGCGACGCAGCCGCGCGATCATTGGCTGCGCGCGCTCACAAATGCGTCGGTGCCGTGCGCTCCGATCGCCAACGTCGAGCAAGTCACCCGCGATCCGCATCTGGCTGCGCGCAATATGATCCTCCACGCGGAGCATAGTGAGTTCGACGGCTTGATCGTGCCGGGCTCGCCGCTGAAGAGCGCCGGTGATAAAGACATTCCCACGACTATTGCGCCGCAGCTGGGCGAGAGCACCGACGAAGTGCTGAAGAGCGTGCTCGGCTACGATTCTCTGCGGCTGTCAGAACTGCGCAGGCGTAGTATCATATAAAGTTAACGATTTGCGGCTGCGCGCCTCGAGCGACGCGCCAAAGGAGAGCATCGTGCGCGAAGTTGTTATCGTCGATGGAGTCAGGGTTCCGATCGGCAAAGCCGGCAAGGACAAGGGCTATTACAAGGATATCCGCGCCGACGACCTGGGCGTGTTTTGCGTACGCCGTCTGCTCGAAAAAAATCCCAAGCTCGACCCCAAAGAGATCGAGGACGTGGTCTGGGGATGCGCGAATCAGACCGGCGAGCAGGGTCTGAACGTCGGCAGGATGATCGGGCTGCTGTCGGGACTGCCGGTCGAAGTCGCGGGCGTGACGCTCGATCGCCAGTGCGGCTCGAGCCTGCAGGCGGTCAACTTCGCGGCGCAGGAAATTATGACCGGCGCGGGCGAGGTTGCGATCGCCGGCGGCGTCGAGCACATGACACACATCGCGATGGGCTCGGGCATCCTGCCGAATCCCAAGCTGCTCGAGATGTTCCCCCGCGACATGTTCTTCATGGGCATGACGGCCGAGCGGCTGGCCGACATGTACAAGATCACGCGCGAGCAAGCGGACGCATTCTCGCTGCGCTCGAACATGCGCGCGGTCGCGGCGCGCGAACGCTTCAAGGAAGAGATCGTGCCGGTCAAGCTGCCCGACGGCCAGGTCGTCGACGTTGACCAGGGTCCGCGTGCGGAAACCACGATGGAAAAGCTGGCCGGGCTCAAACCGTCGTTCAAGCCCGACGGACAGGTGACTGCGGGCAACTCCTCGCAGTTGAGCGACGGCGCCGCCGCCGTGCTGCTGATGAGCGCGGAGCGGGCGCACTCCCTCGGCGTCAAGCCGTTCGCGAAGATTCGCGCGACTGCGGTCGCGGGCGTGCGTCCGGAAATAATGGGATGGGGTCCCGTGCCCTCGACGCACAAGGCGCTGGCGCGCGCGGGGCTGAAAATCGGCGATATCGACCTGTTCGAAATCAACGAGGCTTTCGGCGCACAGGTCCTCGCCTGCAACACCGATCTCAAGATCGATGAAGCGCGACTCAACGTGAACGGCGGCGCTATCGCGCTGGGGCATCCGCTCGGATGCTCCGGGGCGCGGCTGGTCGTAACACTCACGCACGAGATGCGCCGGCGCGGAGTCGCGCTCGGAGTGGCGACGATGTGTATCGGGATCGGCCAGGGTATCGCGACTGTCATCGAGCAGGTATGAACGGCAACCGACAGGGACTGCGCGCGCTCGCAATCGTCGTCTCGATCGCGCTGATCGCGGGTGCCTTCTTCAACTTCGGTTTCCTGCGGCGCGAAGAGCCCAAGCCGCTGCTGCGGCTCGACACTCCCCAAGCGACGAGGTCGTCGCCAACCGATACCGGCCTGGAATTCAGCGCGCCCGGCCTCGACGGCAAAGATATCGACCTGAGCCATTACCGGGGGCATCCGGTGATCGTCGATTTCTGGGCGACCTGGTGCGCGCCGTGCCGCAAGCAGATTCCGGAACTGGTCGCGCTCTACAAGCAGTACAACAAGTCGCGCGGCCTGGTGATTATTGGCGTCTCATGCGACCTGATCCAGGGTGACGGCATGAAGGCAGTCGAGCCGTTCGTCGAGGAGTTCCGCATCAACTATCCGATCGCGATGGCCGACGAGCGGCTGGTCGACAGCATGGGCGTCGAGGCGATACCGACGACGCTGTTCCTCGGCCCCGACGGCAAGTTGGTCTCAAGAATCGTCGGCGCCGGCCATCCGGGCGAGATAACCGCGAGCGCAAAGCAACTACTCGACGGCGTCAAGGGCCACAGCGCCCCGCGCCGGCCCGACGACCTAAACGGCCACGTCGTAAACATTTCGGTGGCGCAATAGTTTCGGTCTGATCTCATTCGTCAGCCGATACGAATGCTTGCGCCGATGCGACGTAACCCCAGCCGCGCGGCTACCTGTTGCGATGAACGGTTGGACTTTGCCGTGCTGTAGAAGAGCGCGCGCCGATTCAGCGACGGCATCGAGGACCAACTGGCGGTGACCGCTGCCGCAAGTCCGCGGCCGCGATACTTCGGAAACGTGTAGACGCCGATCTCTGCGCCTGCGTCTCCGAGGCGCGCCGCGAACGCCATCGACGCGATCTCGCCGTCGTTGCCATCCAGCGCCACGCACCACGGCTCCCAGAAGTCTGCAACGCTTTTGAAACCAGCCTCGACCATGTAGCCGGGCAT
>JBOHWI010000469.1:0-2499 GCA_050736675.1 Binatus sp. (SeqCode) | reverse complement strand
GATAAAGGCTGACGCCGCAGGCGCGCGCCGCGGTCATCTCCTGGTCGCTCGACATCCGCCCGAAGCCCATCAGCACGCCGAGCAGCAGCGCCATCGGGAACGTGAGCTCGAGGAAGGCCGGCATGATGTAGCCGATGATGCCGAGCACCTCGCCCAGGCTGACGCCGTGATTAACGACCATGTCCATCAGCTTGAGCAATTTGCCGGTGACCAGGGCAAAGGTCAGCAGGCCGACGTCGACGGCGAACGGCGCGAGCACTTCGCGCGCGACGTAGCGGTCGATAATTGCGAATCCCGGGATTGCGAGTTTCATTCTAATGAGCGGCGCCGACGGCGCGGATCGCATCCAAGTTTAGACATCGCGCAACACGATTGAAACTTCTCTTATATTGGGTGCAGGGGTCCCCCTGCCGAAGGAAGTGTGAAACCCACGCTGGGTTTCACATTCAATCTAGTGATTTAACTTCTCCATTCCGCGCGCGCTACTTGCGCGATGCTCTGATAGTATCGCACCGCGATGAGAGAGTTTCGCGACAAGGGCCGCAATCCGCGCTTTAACCGCAACGCGCCGCGCCCGCCGCGCCGCAATTCGCCGGCACCGCTGTCGAAACCTCCTCCGCGGCCGGCCGCCGCGCGCGATAATCGACGCGCCGATGCGGGCGATCGCGAGACTCGTCGCGCGAGCGGCAATGAACGCGAAATAGTTTACGGCGTCGAGCCGATTCGCGAGCTGGTCGCGGCGGCGCCCGCTTCGATTCGAGTGCTCTACGTGAAATCGGGCGACGAGCGGCGCTTTGCGGCCGAAATCGATCTGGTCAGAACCGGGGGCGGCCGCGTCGAGTTCGCCGACGATGCCGGGCTGGAGCGGTTGGCGGGACCGGCAGCGCGGCACCAGGGAATTGCGGCCCTCATGCACGAGTACGAGTATGCGCCGCTCGAGGATATTCTCGTCGAACAGCCGGACCCGCTGGTGCTGGTGGACGGCGTCACCGATCCGCGCAACCTGGGCGCGCTGATGCGCTCGGCGGAAGGCGCCGGCGTCGGCGCGATCGTCCTCGCCAAGGATCGCACGGCAGGCATCACGCCCGCGGCGGTCAAGTCGTCGGCCGGCGCGTGGATACACCTGAAGATCGCGCGATGCGGCAACGTGGCGCGCACGATCGAGCAGCTCAAAGCGGCGGGCTACTGGACCGCGGCGCTGGCGCCCGGCGGCGACACGTCGATCTACGCGCTCGACACCTCGCGCAAGCTCGCGATCATCGTCGGATCGGAGGGGCGCGGCGTCCGCGACATCGTGAAGAAGGGCGCGGACTTCATCGTGGATATCCCGATGCGCGGCAAAGTCGGCTCGCTCAACGTGTCTGTCGCCGCCGCGGTGGCACTGTTCGAAATCGCCCGCCGCCGCGCGGTGGCGAAACAACCGGTTTAGTTCCGCCCGTCACCCGCGCATCCATCCGTCTGTACTTAAGTCCGCCAATCTGATTATAAGGCGACGAATCGTTTAGCTATGCGAAAACGCATGGCATCGAGGCGCTTCCTCACCACATTCGTCTGCGCCGGTCCTCTTGAGAAGGGCGAAGGAGTAGCAAAGTGATCCTCACTATAATTTCCGGCAGGGAACAGGATATCGGACTCGCGGGAATTGCGGCCACCGCAATATGCGGCGCCGGCCTTACACAGTTTTTTCCCGGCGGTCTCCCATCGCGGCCCAACGTGGCGAACCGCGGCGCGATTGAAGTTCAGTGCGATTCCGCCAACGCTCCGCGGGTAAGGGCGGGATTCGTGGTCGCGGGCTTCGACACGATCGCGAAAGTCGGCGACTACGAAATTCCACCGAAGACAAATGTCGTGACGATCGCGGTTGGGCCGGAAAATCAGCAGTATCTGCAGATGGCCGATCCTGCCGCCGACGCGCTTTGCGGTGCGGGACTCACGGTGGCTTATCCCGACGGCAGGTCATACTCAGGCGATTTGTTCAAGGACGCGACAGTTAATGTCCAGTGCGATAAAACCGATGCTGCAACTGTCCAGCAGGCCTTCGCGGCAGTATGGCAAATGCTTCAGTCCGGTTAGGAGCCGCGGGCGGCCATCGTACCTCACTTAGTACCGAATCGACCGGTCCTAGACAGCAAGGGTTCAAGTGTCGGATCGCACGTAGGTCCGAGTGGGAGGTCTGTGTGGAATACCTGCTTGTGCACTTCGATGAAGATCGCGGCGTGATAATCAACGATGCGCCGGGCGCCTGGATGACCAACCAAAAGTTGATACTTCAAGCGGGCACCTACTATATCGAGCTCGCGCCACCGCTTGATTACGCACCGCCGCAAATTCCGGTCCAATTGGTGGATACGACGGTGGACCAGCCATACGAAATCTTTTTCACCAAGACTACGTAATGATTGCGGGAAAACGCGTATTGCGCCGGCGCGCCGGTCTCGTCCGAGCTGCGATGCTGTGTTTATCGATAGCTGCGATTTCATGTGCTACGGCTACCACTCC
>JBOHWI010000468.1:0-7757 GCA_050736675.1 Binatus sp. (SeqCode) | reverse complement strand
CGGCCAGACTGCTCCGCCGAGAGCATCTGTGTCAAATGTATTCCAGAAGAAGCAGACTTATTACGTCTACTTTTTATTTGCCAAACCGACTACGAAGCAGACTTATCAATTGTACGTCGGCAAGGATCCCGACTGGAAGCCGGACAAGAACGTTGACCTGGTTCGCGTCTCTTTGCCTTCGTTTCCCTATCAGTTTAAGGAAGAACCGAAGGCCTGGCCCGCGATGTGGAAGCGGGACACGGACGGCATGGGCAATGGCTACGATCCTGGTACCGGAATCGAGACCATAACCGTCGACATGAATGGCTATAAGACGTTCGCGGATGATTTCGCCACCTCGAAGTCGGACGAATGCGCGCCGGAAACCTTTTGCAAGGCGGTGGGTGAGAGCCCCAATACGAAATGCACCTGCCAATTGGACCAGATGGATCCCTTGTTCAATGATTGTCAGTCGGTTTGCACCAACTGGGCGAACAAGGACGTTGTCTGTCCCGCCGGCAAATGTTTCGGATTCGCAGTTACCCTGTCCGACAAGTTCGATACCATCCCGAAGAATGAACCTCGACCTCAGCCTGACCCGGGATGTTTTCCGAACGACCTCTTCAATATTCCGGTAACGCCGGCGTCGGCAGAGCTGGCCGGCACTTGCGCCAATCCGCTCTTGCCGATTACTCGGTTGTGCAATTGAGGACCGGCTATGCGGGCAGGTACTAAGGGAGCTATGTTGGCGGCCGCTGTCGCGGTCGCCTTCATGGCTAACCCTGTTCTCGCCCAGGAATCCGGCGCGAGTTCCCAGCCGGCCATGATCGCGTGTCTCGGCGGCAATAGCTGTAAGGGTCAGAGTTTGTGCAAGAGCTTCGACCACGATTGTCAGGGGATGAACTCATGCAAGGGCAAGGGCTTCGTCATGATGACCGACCAGCAATGCAGGGATAAAGGCGGCAAGCCCATCGACCCCGACCAGATGTGACGCGCTCTCCAATTCGGTTGACTTAAAAAATCGTTGCTTTTTTCTACGATGGTAGCGCGAGCCATAAAATTCGCGATGCGCTAGACTATTTCCTGGGCCACACTGAACAAGGAGCTAATCAAAATGCAAATGGGAATGGTCGGTCTCGGCCGAATGGGTGCGAATATGGTGCGCCGCCTGCTGCGCGGCGGTCACGAGTGCGTGGTGTTCGATGTGAGCGCCGATGCGGTCAAGGAATTGGCGAAGGAGGGCGCGATCGGCGCGTCGTCGCTCGACGACTTCGCCGCCAAGCTCAAGCTGCCGCGCGTCGCGTGGATGATGGTGCCGGCGGCCGTCGTCGAACAGACCGTCGCGGACCTGTCGAGCCGGTTCCGGCGCGACGACATCATCGTTGACGGCGGCAACTCGTATTACATCGACGACATCCGCCGCGCCGAAACTCTCGCGGCGAAGGGGATTCACTACGTCGATTCGGGGACCAGCGGCGGCGTGTGGGGACTCGAGCGCGGCTTCTGCCAGATGATCGGCGGCGAGCCGCAAGTCGTCAAGCATCTCGATTCGATTTTCGCAACGCTCGCGCCGCCGATCGATTCCGCTCCGCGCACCGCCGGCCGCGACAAGGTCAAGGGCAGCACCGCGGAGCACGGCTACCTGCATTGCGGACCGAACGGCGCGGGCCACTTCGTGAAAATGGTACACAACGGAATCGAGTACGGAATCATGGCGGCGTATGCGGAGGGGATGAACATTCTCAAAAACGCCAACGTCGGCAAGCAGACGCATGCGGTCGATGCGGAGACCACGCCGCTGCGAAGTCCCAAGCTGTACCAGTACGATTTCAATCTCACCGATATAGCCGAAGTTTGGCGGCGGGGCAGCGTAATCGCGTCGTGGCTGCTGGACCTGACCGCGGACGCGCTGCTCGGCGATCCGGAACTGGAAAAATTTACGGGCCGCGTCTCGGATTCGGGCGAGGGCCGCTGGACGATCGACGCGGCGATCGACGAGGGCGTCCCCGCGCACGTGCTGACCGCCGCGCTCTATGAACGCTTCAGCTCGCGCGGCGCGGCCGACTTTGCAGACAAGCTCCTTTCCTCGATGCGCTACGAGTTCGGCGGGCACGTCGAGAAGAAAGCCTAGAAGGTGCTTGCGATGCCGACGTCGGAACCGAAGAACGCATCCAACAAAGCCGCTCACGGGCACGTCGGAGATCCGTGCGTGTTCATCATCTTCGGCGCGACCGGCGACCTGACCAAGCGGCTGTTGATACCGTCGCTGTACAATCTGCTCGCCAACAAGCTGCTGCCGGACAGGTTCGCCATCGTCGGTGTCAGCAACGTGCCGATGAGCTCCGAAGATTTCCGCAAACAGCTTGGCGACGAGATAAAGCAATTCGCCACGACCAAGGTAACTTCCGAGTTATGGAAGTGGTTCGATCAGCGCATCTCCTACATGTCGGGCGACTTCAAGAATCCGGCGACGTACACGAGCCTCAAATCGGAGCTCGAGAAGGCCGATAAGTTACACGGCACGCCCGGAAATTACCTGTTCTATACGGCGGTCTCGCCGATTTTTTTCGGCGAGATCGTCAAGCAACTCGCCGCCGCGGGACTTACCAAAGAAACCGAAGGGCATTGGCGAAGAGTGATCATCGAGAAGCCGTTCGGTCACGACTTGGAATCCGCGAATGCGCTCAACGCCGAGATTGGCGCCTGCATTCACGAGAATCAGACCTTCCGAATCGATCACTATCTCGGTAAAGAGACCGTCCAGAACATCATGGCGTTTCGCTTCGGCAACGGATTCTTCGAACCGCTCTGGAACCACCGCTATGTCGACCATGTGCAGATAACCGTGGCTGAGACCGTCGGCGTCGAGCATCGCGGCGCATTCTACGAATCGACCGGCGCGCTGCGCGACATGGTGCCGAATCACATTCTGGCGCTGGTTTCGCTGACCGCGATGGAGCCGCCGAATTCCTTCGACTCCGAGCCGGTGCGCGACGAGAAGACCAAGGTGCTGCGCGCGATTCGTCCCTTCGGGCCCGAAGACATCGCCCATTGGGCGGTGCGCGGTCAATACGGTCCAGGCGAGCTCGAGGGCAAGCAGGTGCCGGGCTATCGCTCTGAGCCGCAAGTGGATCCCAAGTCGGGCACCGAGACCTTTGTCGCGTTGAAGCTCGCGATCGACAACTGGCGATGGTCGGGCGTGCCATTCTACCTGCGCACGGGAAAACGGATGGCGAAACGCCTGACCGAGATCGTGGTCAGGTTCAAAGCGCCGCCGGCCTTGTTGTTCCACCAGGCCGGCGTCAAGCAGCTCGAAAGGAACCAACTGGTCATGCACATCCAGCCCAACGAGGGCATCTCGCTGAGCTTCAGCGCCAAGATTCCCGGGCCCGTGGTCAAGCTCGGCGGCGTCGACATGAGCTTCAACTATGCCGACTACTTCGGCGCGGCGCCGAGCATCGGCTACGAAACGCTGCTGCTCGATTGCATGCTCGGCGACCCGACGCTGTTCCAGCGGGCGGATACGGTGGACGCCGGATGGCGCCTGGTCGATCCGATTCTCGATTCATGGAAGGCCGAACCGGCCGCCGACTTCCCCAACTACGGTTCCGGATCGTGGGGACCGCGCGCCGCCGACGAGTTGCTCCGACGCGACGGCCGCAAATGGAGAGAAAGCTGAAGATGAGATCGCTGCGTGAAGTGCTGAAGCAGGCGGAAGCGGACAAGATCGCCGTAGGGCACTTCAATTTTTCGGACTTGGTCTCATTCAACGCGATCGTCGCCGCAGCGCGCGACACCAAGTTGCCCGTGATGGTCGGTGTGTCCGAGGGCGAGCGCGAGTTCACCGGCGTGCGCCAGGCCGCCGCGCTGGTGCAGGCGGTTCGCGTCGAGTACGGCTTGTCGATTTTTCTGAATGCCGACCACACTCACTCGATTGCCAAAGCGGAGGCCGCGGCGAAAGCGGGTTTCGACGAAATCATCTTCGACGGCTCGGTGCTCCCCTTCGAGGAAAATATCGCGCGGACCAAAAGAGCGATCGAGGCGATCAAATCCATCAACCCCGCGATTCTGGTCGAGGGCGAGATCGGTTGGATCGGGGCGTCGTCCTCCGTCATGGACAAGGTTCCCGAAGGCGTCGGCGTTCTGACCACGCCGGAGGAGGCGAGGCAATTCGTCGATGCCACCAAAGTCGACGTCTTGGCGCCCGCGGTCGGCAACATGCACGGAATGCTCTCGAGCATGGTTCGCGGCGACGTTCAGAAGCGGCTCAACATCGAGCGGATCGCGGAGATAAAGGCGGCCGCGAAGATCCTGATGACGCTGCACGGCGGGTCGGGAACCAACGACGATGACTTCAAGCGCGCGATCAAGGCCGGCATGACGATCGTCCACGTCAACACCGAATTGCGGATCGCATGGCGGCGCGGAGTTGAAGCCGGGCTGGCGGCGGAGGCGAAAGAGATAGCGCCCTACAAGATTCTCGGGCCGGCGTTCGAGGGGGTGAAGAAGGTGGTCGGCTCGCGACTCGAGCTGTTCAGCTCAAGGTAGCTGGCTATTTAGCCCAGCCTTTTTCGTACGGCGCCGACATCCTGCCGATCGCGCGCAGATGCGCGAACTTCCACTCGCCGTTGAGCTTGACGTAATCATCTTCATAGCGCGCGCCCAGCCACATCGCGCGATTCCCGCTGCGCATCGTGAACGGCCCGATAAAATACCAGATGCCGGTCGCGCGATCGCCGTTGACCTCGATGATCGGATTCATGACGTTATGCTGCGAGAAGCTGATCCGCTCCTGGAAGCCCTGGAAGAGTTTGCGAATCGCGTCGTGCCCCTGGTGCCGGCCGACGCCGGCGCCTTCCCAGATTCCGTCGGGGGCGAACAGTGCGGTAATTTCCGCCGGATTGTGATCCTCGTCGCAAACCGCGCAGTAGCGGGCTTTGAGTTTCTTGATTGCCTCGATGTCTTCGAGAATCGTGATGCGTTTTTCCAGGTCGGTGATATCCATCGTGGTTACTTATCTGTCGGCAAATTTACGAAGACCGCGGCGGTGACGACGGTGGTCCACAAGCCGTCGCGATCGCCGATTGCGGATTGCGTGATGTTTCGCGTCCGAACGATTTTGTCAGACAGCTTCCACACGTCCTTGCGTTCGTCGTAGCTGACGTTGGGATCGAAGTCCACGCCCAGCGCCGTCGCGAGCATCGTGGCGGCGAGGTCCTCGGCGTAGTCACCCGCCCTCTCGTCGGTCTGCCCGAAGCTCTTGTGCTCGGACAGGTAGCCGTACTGATTCGTGTCGGCGGGCATGGCGAGGCCGACCGACGACGCCATCAGGCGATGCGGTTCGTCGGTCGAGTTGTCGTACATGACAGTGTAAACGATCTGGCCGGGAGTCAGAGTCTTCAGTCCGTCCTGGATCGAGACGACTTTGCATCCGGGCGGGAAAATCGAGCTGACGCGCACGAGGTTGAACTCCGCGATTCGCGCGTCGCGCAGCGCCAACTCGAACGAAGTGAGTTTCTCGCGATGCCGTCCGACGCCCTTGGTCAGGAAAATAGCCTTGCCAGTTGGACCCATCTACTTATGTTCCTCGCAACGATTTCGTCATGTACATAGAGCAAGCGCAAGCGTTTTGCGAGGTTACGCGTTAAGATAATGTTTCAAGAAGTTTTGGCGAAGTGACGTCGTGATTGAGACTATTCAATTTGGAAAAACCGGGCATCAGAGCACGCGGGTTCTTTTCGGCGCTGCCGCACTGGGCGGGATGAAGCAGGACAAGGCCGATGGCGTGCTTGAGGTCCTGCTCGAATACGGCATCAATCATATCGACACTGCGGCGTCTTACGGCGATTCGGAGTTGAGGATCGGGCCGTGGATGCGCGAGCATCGCAAGCGGTTCTTTCTCGCGACCAAAACCGGCGACCGCACGTATCAGGGCGCACGCGATAGTCTTCATCGCTCGCTCGAGCGGCTGCGCGTCGATCAGATCGATTTGATCCAGATGCACAACCTGGTCGCCGAGAATGAATGGACGACCGCTCTGGGAGCGGGCGGCGTGCTGGAGGCTCTGGTCGAGGCGCGGACGCAAGGACTGGTGCGCTTCATCGGAGTCACCGGCCACGGCTCGCAGGTCGCCGCGATGCATCGCCGCAGCCTGGACCGCTTCACGTTCGACTCGGTGCTGTTTCCGTATAACTTCACGATGCTCAATATTCCGCAGTATGCCGCCGACGTCGAAGCGCTGCTGAAAGTCTGCGGCGAGCGCGGGGTGGCGACGCAGACGATCAAGTCGGTTGCGCGGCGGCGATGGCAAAATGGCGACGGCCCGAAATTCAGCTGGTATGAGCCGCTTCGCGATCGCGACGCGATCCGCCGCGGCGTCCATTTTGTGCTGAGCCGGCCGGGGCTGTTCCTGAATACCTCGAGCGACGCGACCCTGCTGCGCGACATCCTCGACGCGGCCAGCGTGAAAGCGACGGCGCCGCCGCGCGCGGAGATGGAAGCCGACGTCGAGCGCTATGCGATGCAGCCGCTGTTCGTCCCCGGCGTGTCCGACACGATTTGATCGCTCAGTTAGACGACCTTGCGGAAGGCGAGGGCGGGCGGAAGGCGCACGGCTTCGAAGATGGGAACGACGCCGCTCACTATGCTCACGGCAAACGCTGCGATTAATGCGTTGAGAGCTTGCGCGGGGGTTACCCATAGCGCGCCATTGCCGCTGAGTGCGGCGCCGAGCGTAATGCCGCCGGAGAACATCCAGAATGCCGCGCCGGCGCCGATGATTCCGCCGACCAGTCCTATCGCACCGCATTCGCCGAACAGCAGGAACCCGACCGCCCCGCGGCTGAAGCCCAGCGCGCGCATCACCGCGACGTCGCTGATCTGTTCGCGAACCATCATTACGGTGGAGTTGGCCGCTATCAGCAGGACTGTCAGCAACACGACGAGGCAGAGTGCGAAGACGATCTCACGGATGTTGCCGATGGCGGAGAGGCCGGAGGAGAGCGCGTCGCTCTCGGTCATGGTGCGCGTCTCCGCGCCGGAATTGGCGAAGTGCTCGTCGATCTGTTTGGCGAGCGCGACCATCGCGTCGTTGCTGGTGGCGCGCACTATTATGTTCCAGGCGATGTCTTCGTCGGGCAGGCCGTGAGCCTTTCGCGCCGCCATCATGTAGTCGCGGCGCATCAGAAAGGTGTTGGGATAGCGCTTGGATGAAATCTTGCCGATGATGATGAAGGTCATCTCCATGTGGTCGGCGTCGGCGCTGCGCAGGGTTATGGTGTCGCCAATCTTCCAGCCGTGTTTGCGCATCAGAACGTCGCCGACGATGGCGCCGCGCTTTTCTTTCGCGCTCTCCAGGCGCTGCTGACCGGTGAGCGCGTAATCGGGAAACACGTCGCCTATTTCGGGCCCCGCGCCGACCGCGAAGACCGGGTCGCTGACGTCGCGCCAGGTCGCCGGCCATCCCGTGATGGCGACGCAAGCGGCGACGCCGGGCATTTTCCTGATCTCGTCGCAGTAGCGCGCGGGCAGATCCTCCCACGGCGCGGTCTTGTTGACGATGATGAGGCGGAGCGTACTGGACGCATCCTTGACGACGCGATCCATCGAAGCCGGCACCGAGACAAGGACGGTGTAGATGAAGGCGGCCAGCGCGATCGTCAGGATAGTCAAAATCGTACGGCGCAAATTCCGCCGCATGTTACGCTCGATCAATTTGATCCAGTTGAACATAAAGATTCCCGTTCAGACCGAGCGCAGCGATTCGACCAGACGAATGC
>JBOHWI010000467.1:0-2731 GCA_050736675.1 Binatus sp. (SeqCode) | reverse complement strand
TCGGTGTGTCGATCCCTCCTATCGCCGTTCGACTAGCAACTGGAAACCCAAATCGGGCCATCAAGGAGATCTCAATGGAATACATGCTTTTGATCTACCACAGCGAGGAAAACGGAAAGAAAATGAGTGCCGCCGAACAGGGCCAGATGTACCAGGATTACATGGCGTTCACGCAGGACCTGACGAAGAGCGGGAAGAACAAAGGCGGCGCGCCGCTCGAGCAGACCACCACGGCCACCACCGTCCGCGTGCGCAACGGCAAGACGACGGTCACCGACGGGCCGTTCGCGGAAACCAAGGAGCAGCTCGGCGGATATTACCTGGTCGAGGCGAAGGATCTCGACGAGGCGATTTCGATTGCGGCGCGGATCCCGGGCGCCAAGTTCGGCTCAATCGAAGTGCGGCCCATCAGGAAGATCGACATGTAAATGCGCCCGGCGCTGGAAACGATCAGCGGTAGCGGCATGCTCGGCGCCGGGCTAGCCTTCCATCGGACGGGTTTGTCGATGGATAACACCGCCGCGGGCATCGAGCGTTTCTATCGCGAGGAGTTTGGGCGAATACTCGCCACGCTCATTCGCGTGCTTGGCGACTTCGATCTGGCGGAGGACGCGGCGCAGGATGCGTTCGCGACGGCGGTCGAACAATGGCACCGCGACGGAGTGCCGGACAATCCGCGCGCTTGGATAATCGGCGTCGCGCGACACAAGGCGATCGATCGATTGCGGAAGCAGGGCCGGTTCAATGATCGCCGCGAAGAGTTGATACGCATGGCCGAAAGCGAGGGCGACGGCGAGGAGATCGATGAAGTGGGCGCGCTGCCGGACGAGCGTCTGCGGCTGATCTTCACGTGTTGCCATCCCGCGTTGGCCGACGACGCGCGCGTCGCGCTGTCGCTGCGCACTCTGTGCGGGCTCACGACTGAGGAGATCGCGCGCGCGTTCCTGACGGCGCCGGCGACGATGGCGCAGCGGCTGGTGCGCGCCAAGCGCAAGATTCGCGCCGCGCGAATTCCGTACGAGGTGCCGTCGGCGGAGTTGCTTGGAGAGCGGCTCGACGCGGTGATGGCGGTCATCTATCTGGTCTTCAACGAAGGTTACGCGGCGAGCTCCGGTGAACGCCTGTTGCGAACAGATCTGTGCGCAGAGGCTATTCGCCTCGCTCGTATCCTGGTCGCGCTGATGCCCACCGAGGCCGAGCCGCGCGGATTGCTGGCGATGATGCTGTTGCACGACGCGCGGCGCGACGCGCGAATCGACCAGCGCGGCGAACTCGTGCTGTTGGAAGAGCAGGACCGCTCGCGCTGGCATCGCGCGCAGATCGCCGAAGGCCTGGTTCTTTCGGCATCTGCCATTAGCGCCGAGATGGATGGGCCGTACGCAATTCAGTCGGCGATGGCGGCGGCTCACTCACGCGCTGAACGCGCTGATGCAACCGACTGGCGTGCCATTGCAGTTCTCTACGCGCGGCTCATGGCGATCCGTCCGTCGCCGGTAGTCGAGCTGAATCGAGCGGTGGCAGTTGCGATGGCTGACGGTCCCGCGGCCGGTCTCGAGTTGATCGACGCGATCGCGGCAAGCGGCGAGCTGCGCGACTACTACCCGATGTGGTCGGCGCGAGCGGATTTGTTGCGGCGACTGGAAAGGTGGAGCGATGCGGCAGAATCGTATCGCGCGGCGCTGGCGCGGGTGGACAGCGCACCCGTGCGTCGATTTATTCGGCGCCGGCTCGAGGAGATGTCGGCGAAGATGGCGTCTGGATAGCCTCGACGGCGGGCCAGTAGGGACTCTTTGCGAGTTGCGCGCGAAAGTCGCGTGCGAAGACGTCCTTACCTTGCACTCTCCCGGGCCACGCCGCGTCGAGAAACTTCCACGCCGCGTCCGCGTGCCCGCTGTAGATTAGGTCGAGCATCGTTGCCCATAGCTGTGGCGAGATGTCGGTGCGAGGCCATACGCCGCCTTTGGCACTGGGCGCGTAGTTCCTGACCTCATCGGCACGCGCGCCGAGGTCACGCACCTCGAGCACTTGAGGGCGCATCAGATCGGGCGCTACTCGATATGCGTTGTCGGTGTAGCGCAGAAAGACCTTTGGCGCGGGCGAATCGGCGAAATCGGTGTTCCAGTTGGCGAACGTCCAGTCGTGAATCAGAATCGCCAGACCCGCGTTCTTCGAATTCTTGTCAGGAGCAAGGAAGTGTGGGCCCGAGTCGCCGAACTGCGCGTCGATCGCACCCAGTTCTCTGACGGTCGGGCCGAGCTCGAAGATGTGCAGCGTCAAGCAGCAGTTTGCGTATCCGCTCCACTCGGACACTACAAGGTCAGGCTGTCCGTTGCCGGTGATGTCCGTGCCCACCTTGACCAGCGCCGCGTCAGGGTCATCCGGGTACATCGTGCCGATGAAAAATTTATCGCCCGTCCCGCTGGCTTTCTGCGAGTAGACGCGCTTGCCGTCTTTGAGGATTTCAAAATATGCGTCGCTGCCGTCGCCTGCCTTTGTGTCGCGGAAGATGCGCGCGGCGTAGGGCTTGAAGGTCTCTTGCTGATGGGGCGCCACAATGGAATTCGGGACAGGGGGTGCGGCCGCGGCGGACGCCGCAAATCCAGTGTTCAGAGCGACGATGATAATCGGCATGAACGCGCGCACGGCGCTGGCGACGAATCTACCGGGGTACCGCACAGCGAAACGGCGGTGCTACGCGGGCGGCGGCGTCGAAACTGGAGCCGGCTGGGCC
>JBOHWI010000466.1:0-8796 GCA_050736675.1 Binatus sp. (SeqCode) | reverse complement strand
AATCAACTTCGTCGGCGGTGGGTAGGTTTGTCGCAGTCGCTGACGGAGCAGGGCGGAATCTTGAATCGCGCGCAAAAGAGCGCGCTGAATAGGGACCCTCACCTTCGATCCTCTCCCTTGCAGGGAGAGGGGAAGAGGGCGGGCTGCGGAAAGAATATGCAGGATACTTCATTTGAATTGGGCGGAAAGAAATTCAAGTCGCGGCTGATCGTCGGCACGGGCAAGTATCGTGATTTTGCCGAGACCAAGGCTGCCGTCGAAGAGAGCGGCGCTGAGATAGTAACGGTGGCGGTGCGCCGCGTGAATATCACCGATCGCGGCAAGGAAAATCTGCTCGACTATCTCGACCCGAAGCGCTACCAGATTCTGCCCAACACCGCCGGATGCTTCACCGCCGAGGAGGCGATTCGCACCTGCCGCCTCGCGCGCGAGGTGGGAGTCGGCGAGTTAGTCAAGCTCGAAGTGATTGGCGACACGCAGACACTGTTTCCCGATGTCGCCGCGACGCTCGAGGCGGCGCGCGTGCTGGTCAAGGAGGGATTCAAGGTGCTGCCGTATGTCACCGACGATCCTGTTACTTGCCTGCGGCTGCAGGAGCTGGGATGCGTCGCGGTGATGCCGCTGGCGGCGCCGATTGGATCGGGCCTGGGAATCCGCAATCCGTTCAATCTCGCGATCATAATCGAACAGGCCAAGGTGCCGGTGATCGTCGATGCGGGCGTCGGCACCGCGTCGGACGCAGCCGCGGCGATGGAACTGGGATGCGACGGCGTGCTGATGAACACGGCGATCGCGGGGGCGAAGGATCCTGTTGCGATGGCGCGCGCGATGAAGCTGGCGGTGGAAGCGGGGCGCATCGCGTATCGCGCCGGGCGAATCGAGCGCAAGCTGTATGCGACGGCGTCGAGCCCGATCACGGGGTTGATTGGGTAAGCGTTGGTGAGATGAGTGGAGGGCGCTTCGCGCCGATAGGAAACCGGAACCGGCTTCGCTCACGCGAAGCTGTCCGAGGTTCCTTCGACTACGCTCAGGACAGGCTCTTCCTCCCGTCGCTAACGCTCCCTTCGTCAGGATGACAGGCAAAAGAAAAGAAGTGCGGGTTGGGTTTCGGCTGTACCTGATCACGGATCGGCGGGTTGTGAAGAGCGGCGATCTGGTGACCGCGTGCGAGGCGGCGCTGTCCGCGGCGCCTGCCGGTGCGGTTGCGTTGCAGCTTCGTGAGAAAGATTTACCGGCGCGCGAGCTTTACGAGCTGGCGCTTCGGCTGCGCGAGATTTGTACGCGCGCGGGCGCGCCGCTGATTGTGAATGATCGCGTCGACGTGGCGATCGCGGCGGGCGCCGACGGGGTTCATCTGCCGTTCGACTCGATCGGCGTCAGCATGGCGCGCAAGCTGCTGGGGCCTGAGCGACTTATAGGAGTGTCGAGTCATTCGCCGCCCGACGTGGCCGGCGCGGCGCGCGAGGGCGCCGACTTCGCGGTCTTCGGCCCCGTGTTCGATCCAATATCCAAGCGCGCCGCCGGGCCGGCGTGGGGTGCGAGCGGCCTCAAGGCGGCGTGCGCCGCCGGCGCGATTCCGGTTTTTGCACTGGGCGGGATGACGCCCGAGCGCACGCGCGAATTGTTCGCCGAATCGGGCCCGACGGCGCGGCCGGCAGGGGTCGCGTCGATCGGTGCGATATTCGGCGCCGATTCGCTTTCGTTGGCCGCGGCTACAGCGGCGATGCTGTCGGCGATTGACGGGGCGTGGACTCGCCGGCGATGACCGATTTTGCCGCATCGAGGAGAGCATCCGGCCGCGGCAGTTCGCGATAGTAGGGAGAGGTGAATATCCATCGTGCGACGCCATCTCTATCGACGATAAAGAATGCGGGGATCGCGTTGTCGGGCTCGCCATCGCGATGGTGTTGCACGAGGCCGAGCAGGCCGAGGACGGTCTCGCGCGTATCGCTCAGCAGCGGAATCTTCGTGCCGAGGAAGCCCGCGAGCATCTTCGATCGTTCAATCGGATCTGCGCTCATTGCAACCACGTCGATGCGGGCGCGGCGAAAATCTTCCGTGTGTGCGGTTAGCTCGGCCAACTCGAACCGCGCAAACGGGTCGAAGTCTCCGCGATAGACATAAATTAGCGTGGCCGGCGCGTCGATCGGTCCACGGTAAATCGCGTCGGTCTGATCGGTGAGCGCGAACGCCGGAAATTGTTGTCCGACCGCGAGCCTTAGCGTGAACGGCGGATTCAGCGTCACGCGCATCGCGTAGCTGGCGAAGCGGCCGCCGCCGGCGCCGACCACGATGCACGCCAGGAATGCGAACAGGCCGAATCCGAGTTTGGCGTGAGGCGACGCGAGCTTCAGCGCGAGCCGCAGGCCGGCGATCGACAGCACAATCGCGGCGGCCAGAAGCGCGAAGGCGGGCCATGGAATTCGATCGTGAATTCCCATCCACGGCACCGACCAGAATGACACCAGCACGTATTCATAGAGGCCGAAGCCGCACGCGATCAGGATGATGGAGCCGATAGCCAGGATTGGCTGGAATGGCGGGGTGACCCAGGGCTGGTCGTAGAACTCCGGCGCGCCTTGGTCGATGCCCGAATCGTCGCGCGCCGAGGTGGCCATCAGTTGAGCATCTGCAGCTTGAGCTCGTCGAAAGAGATCAGATCGACGCCTTGTTGCTGCAATTTCTCATAGAAGATTGGCGATTCGCCGCCGATGACCGCGACGGCGTCGCGGACCAGGTGCAGTTTCGGGCCGACTCCGATGAGCGCGGCGATCTCGCGAGCGACGCATGACTCCGTGTACACGCCGTACATCACGATGTCCTGGTAGGGGCGGAGGATGAGCCGCAGGATGGCGCTCAGGTGCGCGTTGTCGGCGAGCGCTTCGAATTGCTGGCGCCGAAACACTATCTCACCGTCATGGTCGAGAACTTTCTGAATTTCGTCCGGCGTGTATTCGCGGTTTTCGAGCATGAGCGGGTTGATCGGCGTAGTCTCGTCGAGCTTCCGCTGGCCGGGTGTGTCCGCCATGCAGTGATCGGGATAGGGTCCGCCCCAACTCTTCAGTTGCGGATCGCCGGGAACGTGGCAATCAATCGAGCATACGACTTGTACTTTCTGTTCGCGGGCGAACTCGGTGATGGCCTTCCATACCGGCACGATTTTCTCGACGCCATCGAGGTGAAACTTGCCGTCGTGCAGGATGAAGTCGCGCTGCGTATTGATGTCGTAGAAAATTGTTTTTTCAGTATTCATGGGGTCAGAAATGCTCGGGCTCGTGTTCGCGACGATTGTCGCGCTCGAGTTGCAGAGTCAGATGGTGGATGTCGAATTTGCTTTGCAGCAGATGACACATCTCGGCGAGCACGCGATCGCGATCCGCATCCGCCGCGACCACCGCGTGCGCCGAAAGCGCTATTTGCCGCGTCGTCAGGCACCAGACGTGGAGATCGTGAACTTCCTCGGTGCCGCTGACGGCGAGCAGGTCGGTGCGCATCTGGTCGAGATCGATATGCGACGGCACCGATTCCATCAGGATGTCCACGCCTTCGCGCACCAGGCCCCAAGATCCGTACAGCACCAGGCATCCGATAAATATGCTCACTGCGGGGTCGGCTTGCATCCAGCCGGTGAAATAGGTGAGCGCGCCGGAAGCGAGGACGCCCACCGAGCCGACGAGATCAGAAATGACATGCACGAATACCGCGTGGACCGCCATCCCGCGCCTTGGGTCGCCCGGCGCGTCGGTCGAGGTCATCCACGCGGAGAAGGCATTCACGCCGATTCCGACCATCGCGATCGCCATCACGCCCAGACCCGAAACCGGGTGCGGATTTCGCAGCCGCTCGAGCGCTTCGATCCAAATGAAGACCACCAGCAGCCAGAGAAACAGGCCGTTGAGCAGGGCGCCGAGGATTTCCGCGCGGAGGTAGCCGTAGGTTTTGGCCGGCGATGCGGGCCGCGTCGAGATCCACAGCGTCAGCAGGCCCAGGCACAACGCCGCGATGTCGGTCAGCATGTGGACCGCGTCGGACAGCAGCGCGAGGCTGCCGGTCAGGTAACCGCCGCCGAGCTCAGTGAGGAAATAGACCGACGTGACGCCGAGGACGATTAGAAGGCGGCGCCGATCCGACCGCGCATGCGCGCGCGGTCCGCAATTATCCATCGGGGTCCGCATCGCCTAATCATAGTGGACGAGCGAGAAGCAGTTCACCGGCGCGAGGCGCTCGCGTCCTTTGAGCGCGTCGAGCTCGACGACGAAGGCGCATCCGATCACGTTGCCTCCGATCTTCTGCACCAACTGCAGCGCCGCCGCAGCGGTACCGCCGGTCGCCAGCAGATCGTCAACCAGCAGCACGCGACCCTTGCCCGCGAGCGAGTCCCGATGCATCTGCAGCGACGCGCTGCCGTATTCGAGGTCGTATGCCTGATCGAATGTGTGGAAGGGGAGCTTGCCGGGCTTGCGCGCGATCGTGAGCCCGACGCCCAAGCGATACGCAACCGGAGCGCCGACGATAAAGCCGCGCGACTCGATGCCGAGCACCGCGTCGACTTGACCGAGGTAAGGTTGCGCCAACTGATCGACCACGGCGGCGAAACCGCGCGCATCGGCGATCAGCGGGGTGAAGTCGCGGAACATAATTCCGGGCTTGGGAAAGTCCGGGACGTTGCGAATCAGTTTTTTGATTTCTTCGGCAGTCATCCTTGATTCCATCGCACGGTCGTTGCGCGCACTGTCGCGTGCGGTGGTCAACGATACTAGCTGCCGCCGGCCGCGGCAAAGCTGATCCCGTCCGACGATGCAGGTTGCGGCAGGTAGGCGAGCGGGTCCTTCGCCACGTTGTCGCGGCGCACTTCGAAATGGAGATTGGCGCCGGTCGTCCGACCGGAGCGCCCGATCTCGCCGATCTCCTGTCCGCGCGCGACGCGGGCGCCTTCGCTGACAAGGTTGCGCTCGTCGTGGCCGTACACCGTCGCGTAACCGTCGTCGTGCCGAATGATCACCGTGTTGCCGTAGCCGTGCAGCGTGCCGGAAAAAATCACGACGCCGCTGTCGGCGGCATAAACGGGCGTGCCGACGGGCGCCGCGATATCGACGCCGTCGTGCATCGCGCCGTTGCGGATTCCGAAACCCGAAGACACCACGCCCTGCTGCACTGGCCACTGGAACTGTCGCGACGCGCGCTCGCCGGTGTACGGATGCACTCCGCTCGATGCAGTTGCGATCGACGCGGCGCGATAGGCGCCGGGAATCGTCAGCACCCGGCCGACGCGCAGCTCGCGCGGGTCGGTGATTCCGTTCGCCGTCATCAGGCGTCCGACGCTGACGTGGTATTCAGTGGCGATGCGGTAAACGGTATCGCCTGCGACGACGACATGCGTCACGGGGCGCTGCGAACCGGCGGCCTCGTAGCTCGAAGGCGGCGTGCCGCTGCCGCATCCTGCCAGCGCGATCGACGCTGCGAGCGCGATTGCAACGCTCGCGCGCGAAACTCGCCGCCTCGCTGTCCTCCACCGCTCGATCACATCATCCGCCGTCCATCGCCGCCGCCGCACCGCGTGCGAGCCGCGAAATATCAGCGCGTCAATCCTGGAAGCCGTGCTTGCCGGTCATCTTCACGAATCGGCACTCGCCGAAATATTCCTCGTTCCAATGGCCGGTCTTGCGGCTGACGCGCACCAGGGTCTGGAGTTCGTCTTCGCCGATTGGCGCAATCAAACGCCCTTGCGGCGTCATTTGATTCAGCAGCGGTAGAGCGATGCCGGGCATGGCAGCCGTGACCATCACGACGTCGAACGGCGCCTCTTCGGGCCATCCGTCCGACCCGTCGGCGCATCGAAGATGGACGTTGGTGAAGCCCATCGAGTTGAGAATCACGCGGGCGCGATCGTGAAGATGCGCGTTGAGCTCGACCGAACAGACCGCGCGCGCGAGACGCGCGAGCACCGCGGTCTGATAACCGGAACCGGTACCGACCTCGAGGACTTTCTCGGCGCCGGTAAGCTCCGCGACTTCGCTCATCAGCGCGACCATGTACGGCTGCGAGATTGTTTGCGAGTCGCCGATCGGCAAGGGACCGTCGTCGTAGGCGTGCTCGTGAAGCTCTGCGGGCAGGAACCGATGGCGCGCGACCGTGCGCATAGCAGCCAACACGCGCGGATCCCTTATCCCGCGGCGTTCGAGTTGCTCGAGCACCATCCGCTCGCGCGCGTCTTCCAGGTCAATCGCCATCGCGGGCATCATTATACAGATACGTCGGCCAACGATTAAGGTATCGGCAGCGATTGTCGGGGAGATAAGAGAATGCCGTTTTTCGATTCGGCGGGCGTCAGGATTCATTATCACGACACCGGTTCCGGCGAGCCTGTAGTTCTAGTGCATGGCTTTGCTTCGAGCGCGGAGCACAACTGGGGTGGCACCGGATGGATGGCGATGCTGTCGCGGCAATATCGCGTGATTGCGCCTGACGTGCGCGGGCACGGCCTTAGCGACAAGCCTCGCGCGCGCGAGGCATACGGCTACGCGGGCATGGGCGCCGATGTCACGCGGCTGATGGACCATCTCGCAATCGCGCGCGCACCGCTGATCGGCTATTCGATGGGCGCGAGCATCGCGATCGAGCTGATGCTGACGCGGCCCGGGCGCTTTCGCGCGATCGTGCTGGGCGGAATCGCGTACGACGACGGTCTGGAAGACAAAGCGGATCGCGACGCGATTTCCGAAGCCTACCGCGCCGACGATCCTGCGACGATCAAGAGTCCCGTTGCAAAGGCGTATCGACGATTCGCCGAGTCGATGCCCAACGACTTGAAGGCGCTGGCGGCGCTGATCGACGCGGAGCGAGCGCCATTCGATCGCGCCAGGCTCGCGGCGGTGCGGATGCCGGTGTTGATCGTCGTCGGCACCGACGACACGGCGATTGGAGACCCCGAGCCGCTGGCGAAGATGATCCCGGGGGCGCGGCTGCTGATGCTTGAAGGCCGCGACCACATGACGGCGCCCGCCGATCCGCGGTTCAAGGAGCTGGTGCTCGAATTCCTGGTCGCTGCGCCGCGGTAAGAGGCCGATCTTCGCGTTTGACGGACATCGCAAAAATGCCGGCGCGGTCGATTTGACCATCGCTGAGTCCCGGCGCGGCGGCTCAGGTCTCTCGGTATGGCCCACGAAATGCGCGGTGGCGATGCTAAAGGGGACAGGGAGACGATCGCTTCTTGCAAGTATAGGTGTACGATTCGCCGAGCGCTCCCGCAACGTGACCCTTCAAAGACTTATTCGACACTTTGCCTGACCACGCACGGGCCTGAATCCCGTCATAACCTGCGCATGAGAACGAATTCGCCGACGTATTGAATTTAGGGTTTGTCGCCGATCCTTTCGGATCGCACGAGCACCCGACCAGTGCGCCAAGGTAGACGGGGAACATGTCGAAGTTGGTCGATTCGCGGCCCGGCGAGACGAACTGAAAGCAGTCGGAAAACGGGGCGCCATTTGATGCAACCACGGTGCAGTCATACCCGTTGTTCCCAAGCTTGTCTTGGCAGCTCGACTTGCCTGACTCCGGAGCGATCGCAGACGAGGCCGAATCGTATGGACCGGCAAGCGCCGCACTTGCAATCAGTGGAAGCATGACGCTCGCCAGGATGATGAGTAGTCGTTTCATGACTTTCTCCCGTTCTCATTTATCTCTATAGACTCAAAAAATATTGCACATCACTGTCGCTGCCAAGGTTTTCGAACAAGATTGATCTGGAACTCTGCTTCAATGCACCGGCTATATCAGTGAGTGAATGCTGTCGCGCTATGCGGACATTCGTGTCCAAGCCCGTCGAACGGCCATCGCTACCCTTGAGCCAGACCAGGTGGGAAACGACGTGTGAGCCAGAAATAGCCGTGGACGGTGCACAAAAGCGGGCACAATCGGCGGATACTCAAAAGCAGCTCCTCAACTAAGAAATCAGCAACCCTTTGATTCAAAAAGATTGGTCGGGGTGGCCGGATTTGAACCGGCGACCACTCGCACCCCAAGCGAGTGCGCTACCAGTCTGCGCCACACCCCGACAACGAAACAACGAACATCGAAGATTATATAACCGCCCGTGGCAAGACCACACCCGCCTCGCGCGAGCGGCGTGATCATCGACTCGATCAGGCCTTTTTCTTTGGCGCGACGCGCGGACGCCATTGCACGAACGATCGCATGTCGACCTGGAACGTCCACGCGCTTTTCGACTGATTGATCAGATGCACGATCTCGTCGCAGATCGCCGACGGCGGCACGAAGTGCGACGGATCGACGTCGGGCATCGACTCGCGCACGCGCGTGCTGTCGACGGCGCCGTCCACGTCGAGCGCGGCGGCATGGACGCCGAGATGCATGAACTCGTAGGCGACGGACTCGGCGATCGCGCGCTGCGCCAGCTTCGACGCGTTGTAGGCCGAGTATTGCGCCGGTCCGCTGCGCGACTCCGACCCGAGCACGAAAATCACGGTGCCCGCCTTGCGCTCCGCCATCTTGGAGATAACGGCTTGCGTGCAGAAGAACGGCCCGTACGCGTTCACCTTGAGCTGGAAGTCGAAATCCTCCTCGGTGATCTCGGTGAAGCGCTTGCGCAAGTATGCGCCGGCGTTGTTGATCAGCACGGAGATCGGTCCGAGCTCGCGCTCTACGGTCTCGACCGCGGCGACGACCTGCTCGCGGCGCGAGACGTCGGTGGGAGTGACGACGGCCTTGCCGCCCTGCGCGCGAATCAATTCGGCGGTTTCTTCGAGCTGCGACTTGGTCCGCGCGATCAGCCCG
>JBOHWI010000465.1:0-5870 GCA_050736675.1 Binatus sp. (SeqCode) | reverse complement strand
AGCAAGGGTTGAGCCTGCGCCCGCTCTCCCCGGACGCCGGACAATCGCTTTCATTTCCTGCCGATCTGGGTTACCTGTTGCGATATAAATCACCAGCCTCGCGAGGATCGAAATGGACTTTTCGCTGACCCCCAAAACCGAACAATTGCGCAAGCGCGTCTCCGACTTCATGGATCAATACGTCTTCCCGATCGAAAAGGAAGTTCAACGCGCGATGGGCGAGAGCGGCAATGCCGAGCCGCAATCGCTCAAAGACGTCCGCAAAAAGGCCAAGGCCGAAGGTCTTTGGAACCTCTTTTTGCCCGACGAAAAATTCGGCGCCGGACTCAAAAACTACGAGTATGCTCCCCTGTGCGAGTTGATGGGCCGCAGCCAGATTGGCGCGCGCGCGTTCAACTGCATGGCGCCCGACACCGGCAACATGGAAATCCTGGCCGAGTTCGGCACCCCCGAGCAGAAAAAGCAGTGGCTGCAAAAATGCCTCGACGGCGAGATTCGCACCTGCTTCTCGATGACCGAGCCCGACACTCCGGGCTCCGATCCGACGCAACTCAAGACCCGCGCCGTCCGCGACGGCGACAACTACGTGATCAACGGCCACAAGTGGTTCACCTCGAATGCGATCGGCTCGGCCTTCGCGATCGCAATGGTCGTGACCGACCCCGACGCCGAACCGCATCGCCGCGCCAGCCAGATAATCGTTCCGACCGACACTCCTGGATTCAACCTGATTCGCCCGGTGCCCGTGATGGGTCACACCGGCGGCGGCGGGCATTGCGAAATAATTTACAAGGACTGCCGCGTGCCCGTGACCAACCTGCTCGGCGAGGAAGGCGGCGGCTTCGCCATCTCGCAGGCGCGCCTGGGCCCGGGACGCATCCACCACTGCATGCGCACGATCGGAATCGCCGAACGCGCGCTCGAGCTGATGTGCAAGCGGGCGAGCACGCGCTTTACGCACGGCAGCTTCCTGGCCGACAAGTCCAACATCCAGGAATGGATCGCCAACTCGCGAATCGAGATCGACTCGTGCCGCCTGATGGTCATGCATGCGGCGTGGAAGATGGACACCGCCGGCAAGAGCGCTGCGCGCAACGAGATCGCGATGATCAAAGTGATGTGCGCAAACATGGTGATGATCGTGCTCGATCGCGCAATCCAGGTGTTCGGCGCGGCCGGCGTCAGCGACGACTTTCCGCTCGCACGGATGTGGCGCGACAGCCGCGCGCTCAGAATCGCCGACGGCCCCGACGAAGTGCATCGCATGGTGATCGCGCGCCGCGAACTGCGCAAGTACAAGTGACGACGGTTTCGCGCACTCAATGGCTGAAGCGGTAGAAATCGTCCCCGAATTCGGCGACGTCCGCGACGAGGAGCAGCTCGACTGGACCACGCTCGCCGCCTTCCTGCGTGACAGGCACCTGCCCGGCGCCGACGCGCCGATGACCGTCAAGCAGTTCCGCGGCGGCTCGTCGAATCTGACTTATCTGTTGCGCTTCGGCGATCGCGAATGGGTAATGCGCCGGCCACCCTTCGGCCCGCTGCCCGTCGGCGGTCACGACATGGGCCGCGAATACAAAGTGCTCTCGCGCCTGTGGGAAGTCTTCAAGCCGGCGCCGCGCGCGATGCTCTACAGCGACGACGCGTCGATCGTCGGCGCTCCGTTCTTCGTGATGGAACGGCGCACCGGCATCGTCATCAAGAACCGCCAGCCGCTACCCTTCGAGCTCGGCAACGACCCCGCAACTTTTCGCGCGATGTCAGAGGGCTTCATCGACACGCTGTCCGATCTGCACCGCGTCGCTTACGCGGCGATTGGCCTCGCGACGCTCGGCAAGCCCGACGGATTCCTGAAGCGCCAGATCACCGGTTGGATGGCGCGATGGGAAAAGGCCAAGACGCGCGAAGTGCCGCTGATGGAAAAACTCGGCGCCTGGTTCCTCGACAACATGCCGGCGTCGCCGCCGCCGGTGCTCGTGCACAACGATTTCTACCTGCACAACATCATGGTCGGCGCGAAGAATCACGGCGAGATAGTCGGCGTCTTCGACTGGGAAATGTCGACGATCGGCGATCCGCTGGTCGATCTCGGCATCGTGTTGAACTATTGGCGCGACAAGAGCGACCCGCCCGAACTGCTGGGCACTTCTCAAGGCGAAGCGCACACGATGCGCCCCGGTTTCCTCAGCCGCGACGAACTCCTGCATCGCTATTCAAAAAGAACCGGCCGCGACGTAAGCGGCATCGCGTTCTACTGGGCCTGGGCGCACTGGAAGACCGCAACGGTCGTCGAGCAGATCTACGTCCGGTACGTGCGCGGGCAAACGACCGATCCGCGCTTCGCCCTGATGGGCCCGATGGCCCCGGCGCTCGCGCTCGCCGCCGCCCAGGTAGCCTCGCGCCTGGGGTTCAACGGCTAGTATCTCCCGCGCTCATCGCGTTGGATGTATCGCATTGAATGCTTTACATGCAGCGCAATACCTGCCGGTATCAGCATTCATCGACTTGCGATGGACTTGCGCGGGCCGGCTAATCGGATCGCTGAAATCGTGAAGGGTGACTGTGCGATCTCGGCGGACACGGCGCTTCGCCTCGCTCGCTATCTCGGCAGCTCAGCGGAATTCTGGCTCGGACTACAAAGCGATTACGAACTCGATAAGGCCAGGGATGAACTCGCTGCGAAAATCGCACGCGAGGTGCATCCGCGTAAGCGCGCCGCGTGATGCTACGCCGCGCGTCGCTGCGTCGGCCTTGAAATATAGGACGCTACATCTTTTCTGCTCGCTCCCATTCGCAGAAGGGATCGAACCATCAAATCAATACTGACGGAAGGATCGGCAGCTTCCATTTTCGCTACACGCGACTGGCTGGAGCCCAATAAACGGCCCAGCTGGGCCTGCGTCATTCGGCGCCGGCTTCTGTGCTTACGTAGCGCGTTGGCGAGTCCGAGCTTGACCTCAACCAGCGCGGCTTCCTCGTCGCTGAGGGCGAGGAAATCCTTCGTGCTTCCGAAACTCCATCCCGCGTCTTCCAATCGCCGTCTCTTATTCTTGTCCATCGCGCTCGATGCCTACCTGACTAATTCGTAGTACCGCCGCAACCGTGACCTGCATCGGTCGATCACCTCGCGCGGCGTTTGGCGAGTCTTCTTACTGAACACTTCAACTATCACAATGGCGTCTGGATCGGTCCGGTATACTATTCGCCACGTGTCGGTCGCGGTCGATTACCCTCAGCTCGTGACACCTCATCCCTATCGCAGCCATCGGCCGCGAATGCGGAAGCGAAAGACTTTCACCTTGTTGCAGCCGCCGCAGCAGTATTCCGGTTTCGATTCAGCATTCTTTCGAAAATGGCGGAGTCTTGATCTCGCCATGCAGCCACACCAGAGGTTTGTCTATGGCCCTGGTCACTGAATGTAACGTATGTCAGATTCGACATCTTGAGCAAGCCTGGAGCGAGTCTCCAGCCCCGCAAGCGCGCAGCTTGACGCCGGCCCCTCTTGCCGCACCCTTTTCAGCGCGCGGCTTCTAGGCTATCCAAGTACTAAAGGCGGGTATAATCTTGGCCCGACCCCGGAGGTTTTCCACTCTTGCACGCCATCAATTACGAAGCCCCGACCACGCTCGATCAGGCGGTCAGCATCCTCAAAACCCACGGCGAGAATGCCCGCCCGCTGTGCGGCGGCACCGATATCCTCATCCAGTTGCGCGCCGGAGTCCGTCGCACCGAGCATCTGGTTGACGTCAAGAAAATCAAGGAGCTGCTCGCGCTCTCCTTCGATGCGAAGAAAGGATTGCGCCTCGGCGCCGCCGTCCCCTGCATCGAAATTAGCGAGAGCGACGTGATGCGCCGTCATTACCCCGGCCTGACCGAGGCCGCGCATCTGATCGGTTCGTTGCAGATTCAGAATCGC
Source organism: Binatus sp. (SeqCode) (assembly GCA_050736675.1). Taxonomy (GTDB): domain Bacteria; phylum Desulfobacterota; class Binatia; order Binatales; family Binataceae; genus Binatus. The sequence continues at coordinate 1,954 of JBOHWI010000465.1, read as the reverse complement.
GCCTCGGTCGGCGGCAATCTGTGCAACGGTTCGCCGGCCGCCGACACCACGCCCGCGCTGATCGCGCTCGGCGCGCGCGCCCGAATCGTTGGCCCCGCTGGCGAGCGCGAAGTCCCAGTCGAGTCGTTCGTCGTGTCTCCCGGACGCACCGTGCTCCAGCCGGGCGAGTTGCTGGTCGAACTGCTGATTCCTGCGCCTGCGCCGCATTCGAGCGACGCATATCTGCGCTTCATCCCGCGCAATGAGATGGATATCGCGGTTGTTGGCGTCGGCGCGTCGGTTACGCTCGACGGCGACAAGGTGAAGGCCGCGCGCCTCGGACTCGGCGCAGTCGCGGCGACTCCCTTGCTCGAAACTAAAGCCGCTGACGCGCTCATCGGCAAGAGACTCGACGATGCTGCCCTCGAGGCCGCCGGACGTGCCGCGAGTGAAGTCTGTAAACCCATCGACGACATGCGCGGGACGATCGATTTTCGTCTTCACGTCACCGCCGTGCTCACGCGGCGCGCACTCGCGATTGCCGCCGAACGCGCGAAGAAAATCTGATCACAAAGCATACGGCATAGAGCACCGAAAAAACGAAAGCACGAAAAATGAAAAAGACACTGGTAGAAGCGACAGTTAACGGCGAGACCGTCGAGTTCCTGTGCGAACCGCGCCAAAGCCTGCTCGAAACCCTGCGCGACGTGCTCGAACTCACCGGCTCGAAGGAAGGATGCCTCACCGGCGATTGCGGCGCCTGCACCGTGATGGTCGACGGCCGCGCCGTGGACTCGTGCCTGATGCTCGGCGTCGAGTCACAGGGCAAGAACATCACGACCGTCGAGGGCCTCGCGACGCAAGGCGTGCTCAGCGTTTTGCAAAACAAATTTCTCGAGCACGCGAGCCTGCAGTGCGGCATCTGCACGCCCGGATTTCTGATTTCCGCGAAGTCGCTGCTCGATCGCAATCCGAAACCCACCGAGGCGGAAGTTCGCTACGCGCTGGCCGAGAATCTTTGTCGCTGCACCGGTTACGACAAAATTGTGAAAGCGGTGCTCGACGCCGCCGCGGATATTCGCTCGCAGGGCGAAGGCAAGGCGGCCGCGCGCTGAGCTCGTCGCACAGTAGATAGAAGAGGTAAGCCATGGCGGCATCAACCACGACTGGCAATTTCAAAGTAATCGGCACGCGTCCGATTCGGCACGACGGCGTCGACAAAGTTACCGGCCGCGCCAAGTACGGCGCCGACTACGCGTTCCCCGGGATGCTGCACGGCAAGGTGCTGCGCAGCCCGCACGCGCACGCGAATATCAAATCGATCAAAATCGACAAGGCGCTCAAGCTCCCCGGCGTCAAGGCGATCGTCACCTCGAAGGATCTGCCGCGGGCCGAGAACAAGGTCGAGCAGGCCGGCGAGATGCAGATCAACCCGATGTACCTGTCGATGAACATCCTCGCGCACGGCAAGGTCCTGTACGACGGCCATGCGATCGCCGCCGTCGCCGCGACCAGCCCGCATATCGCCGAGGAGGCGCTGCGCCTGATCGAAGTCGAGTACGAAGTGCTGCCGCCCGTGATGACCGTCGACGTCGCCCTCAAGCCGGGCGCGCCGATTCTGCTCAAGGACCTGCGCAACAAGGAGGATGGCGACAAGCAGACCAACGTCGCGCAGCATTACCAGTTCAAGCGCGGCGACCTCGCGGCGGGCTTCAAGGCGGCCGACTACGTCATCGAACGCGAGTTCAACACCGCGATGGTCCACCAGGGGTACATCGAGCCGCACAACGCCGTCGGCATCTACAACTCCGACGGGCAGGCGACGATTTACTGCTCGACGCAGGGCGCCTTCGACGTGCGCTTGCTCAGCGCGCAGGTGCTCGGAATGTCCGTCGGCCATATCAAAGTCGTACCGGCCGAAATCGGCGGCGGCTTCGGCGGCAAAACCACCATCTATCTCGAGCCGCTCTCGGTC
>JBOHWI010000464.1:0-13466 GCA_050736675.1 Binatus sp. (SeqCode) | reverse complement strand
AGTGGTGCCGGTGAACGATACGATCGCGCCGGCGGCAGCGTCGGCAACCTCGCGCTCGAGCGCGGCAACGTCGATCGGATTGCGGCCAATCGTGATCCTGCCGACGTATGCGGGCGCGTCTGCGCCGCCGCTAACGGGCGGAATGAACGCGATCTCGTCGCCCATCCGCGGCTTGAAAGTGCTCTCGACATATTCCTGGTTGACGGCGAAGCCGACAGAATCGTGATGGCCGGCAAGCTCGGGAAATTCGACGACGAGCTTGCGCCAGATGTCGCCGACGGTGACGCCGTCGGGAAACTCGCGGGTCAGCTCGGCCGCATGCGCGCGCTCCCGCAGCGTCGCGAACAGCTTGATTTTATAGCTGTTCACTTATTCACTTCACTTGCTCAGGAGATACGCAATGTGCCCGAGCTGGGGGATGAGCAGCTTTTCCATCGCGAGGCGGCACGCGTCGGGAGAACCGGGCAGGGCGGCGATGAATTTGCCGTGACGGACGCCGGCGATTGCGCGGCTCATCATCGCGGCCGCGCCGATTTCCTGAAACGACAGCATCCGGAACAATTCGCCGAAGCCTTCGAGCTCCTTGTCGAGCAGCGACTTGACGACCTCGGTGGTGCCGTCGCGGGCGGTGATGCCGGTGCCGCCGTTGACGATGATCGCGTCGAGATTTTCCAGATTACTGACGAGCGCGGCAGAAATTTTCTCGCGGTTGTCGGGCACGACTTCGTAGTAGTCCACCCGGTGACCGGCCGCCTCGAGTATCGTGCGGATGAGCTTGCCGCTGTCGTCGCTCTCCGGGGTGCGCGTGTCGCTGGCGGTGATTACGCCGAGCTTGAGCCTGGTGCGCGCGTGTTTTTGATGATCGTGGACCGACATCGCGATTAGGATTACACAATCCTCGATGGCATTATAAGCAGTCCGCGTCCGCGATGCTCGCCAAACCGGGAGCCTCAAGATGACCACCGCGTCCAGCCGAGCCGCCGCTTTCTTTCGCCCGAAAATTATCCTGATCGTCGTCGCAATCGTGGCGATCCTCTATGGTGCGCATCGCGTCGGCGCCGGACCGTGGCTGGCGAACGCACTGGACTGGATTCGCGGGCTGGGTGCGTGGGCGCCCGTCGTTTTCATCGCGATCTACATCGCGGCATGCGTCGCGTTCGTCCCGGGATCGATCCTCACGATTGGCGCCGGAGTGATTTTCGGCGTGGTGCGGGGATCGATCTACGTTTCGATCGCGGCGACGCTCGGCGCCACCGCGGCGTTTCTGGTGGGCCGCTATCTTGCGCGCGACTGGGTCAGTGGAAAACTTGCGGGCAACGCGAAGTTCAGGGCGATCGACGAAGCAGTCGGCAAGGAAGGCTGGAAGATGGTTTTCCTGACCCGGCTGTCGCCGGTGTTTCCGTTCAACCTGCTCAACTACGCGTACGGGCTGACGCGGGTGACGCTGCGCGGCTATTTTTTCGCGTCGTGGATCGGGATGATTCCCGCCTCGGTTCTCTACGTTTATATCGGCTCGCTGAGCGGCGACCTGGCGCGCGCGGCCGGCGGCGGCGCCAGGCGGACACCCGCGGAATGGGTGTTTACCGCGGTCGGATTCGCGGCGACGGTTGCGGTCGTCGTGTACGCAACGCGAATAGGCGCCCGAGCGCTGCGCGAAAAAACTTAAAGGACTCAGATTGATGGGATCGCACGCGCTGAAGCATGAGCCGCTCGACGCTTACAACCTCGCGCTGACGGAAAATCTGCATCCCGCCGGATGGGTCAACCCCGCGCCTGCCGACCGCTACAACATGGTGGTGATTGGCGCGGGCACCGGAGGCCTTGTCACGGCGGCGGGCGCCGCAATTCTCGGCGCGAAAGTTGCGTTGGTCGAGCGCGACCTGATGGGCGGCGATTGCCTGAACTTCGGATGCGTCCCGTCGAAGGCGCTGATCCGTTCGGCACGCGCGGCCGCCGCGGTGCGCGACGCGGGCCGCTTCGGCGTCGAAGTGCCGGCGGGAGTGCGCGTGAATTTTCCGGCGGTGATGGAGCGGATGCGCAAGCTGCGCGCCGAGCTCAGCCCCACGGACTCCGCAAATCGATTTCGCGGGCTGGGCGTCGACGTATTCATCGGTGACGGACGGTTCGTCGGGCCGGACTGCGTGGAGGTCGATGGCAAGCGGCTGAAATTCAAGAAAGCCGCGATCACAACGGGAGCGCGCGCCGCGTCGCTTCCAATACCGGGGCTGGCCGAGGCGGGTTACCTGACCAACGAGACGGTGTTCTCGCTGACGGAGTTGCCGCGGCGAATCGCCGTGATCGGCGCCGGGCCGATCGGATGTGAGCTGGCGCAGACCTTTTCGCGCTTCGGCGCCCGGGTAGCCTTGCTCGAAGTCGCGGCGCAAATCCTGATTCGCGAAGATCGCGACGCCGCCGAGCGGGTCGAGCGTGCGATCGTCCGCGACGGCGTCGAAATAGTCACTGGATGCAAAATTTCCGGCGTCGCGTCACATGGAAGCGAAAAGACAATCGCGACCGAGCGCTATGGCGTCCGCCGCGAGATCGACTGCGACGAAATATTGATCGGAGTCGGGCGAGTTCCTGCAGTGGAAGGGCTGAATCTCGAAGCTGCGATGATCGAATACGACAAACAGAGCGGCGTGAAGGTCGACGACCACCTGCGCACGACCAATCCGCTGGTGTACGCGGGTGGCGACGTCGCCTCGCCGTACAAGTTCACCCACCTGTCCGACGCGCACGCGCGCATCATCATCCGCAACGCGCTGTTCTTCGGGCGCCAGCGCGCGAGCCAACTGACTATTCCGTGGTGTACCTACACCGATCCAGAAATCGCGCACGTCGGACTTTACGAAGTCGAGGCGAAGCAGCGCGGAATGGCAGTCGCGACGTATACGCAGGAACTGGCCGAGGTCGATCGCGCGGTGCTGGACGGCGAGACTGACGGATTCGTTAAGGTGATGGTGAAAGCGGGCAGCGATCAGATCGTCGGCGCCACGATTGTCGCAAGTCACGCCGGCGAGATGATTTCCGAGCTGACGACCGCGATCAAAGCCGGGGTGGGACTGGGCAGTCTCGGCGATGTGATCCATGCCTACCCGACGCAGGCCGACGCTATCCGCCGCGCCGCAGGACTCTATACGCGCACGCGGCTCACGCCGTTCGTCGCGGGCCTGATGAAGCGATGGTTCGCGCTTACGCGATGAGAGGAATCAGCGCAGGCGCAGGTTGAATGCCTGCCGGCCCTTCTCGCCCGAGCGCAGGTCGAACTGAACTTCGTTGCCCTCGCGCAGGTCGTCGAAATAGACTTTGGGCGACAGCGCCGAGCGATGGAAAAAAACTTCGTCGCCGCCGTCGTCCGCGATGATGAAGCCGAAGCCCTTGTCCCTGACAACTTTCTTGATGGTGCCGAACACGCGATCCTCCCCCGAACAGAATTATCTCGCGCCTTGAGCTTACGACGCTGACAACTTAAGTAAAGACGTACCCGCGCGAGGCGTGCACATGCTTAAGGCCGTCACACTGAAAGAAATCGAGAGAATTTTCGCGGTGATCGATCCGATGGGAATCTCGCGCGAGGCGGTCGAGATTCCGCTGCGCACCGAGCATCCGGGGCGCGTCTCGATTTTGAAAAACGGCAAGCTTGAGATAGTGGTCGAGCGCGACGGCGACTTCGATGATTGGATCACCGGGCTCGAGGCGCAGATTCGCGATCTGATGAAGCCGACCGAGGACGAGGACTAAGCTCGATCAGCACCGCGCCGTGATCGACGCTCTGGCCCTGCTCGACGCGAACGTGCTTCACAATCGAGGCGCTCTCGGCGGCGAGCGTCGTTTCCATTTTCATCGCTTCGATCACGACTAGCGGCTGCCCCGCCTCGACCAGGTCGCCGTCGCGCACCATCACCTTCAGCACCTTGCCGGGCATCGGCGCGAGGATCTCCGCCGCGGCCAGCCCGCGCGCGCGTCGTCGCGAACCCAAGGCTGCTTCGGCCGGCTTGAACTCGAAGGACGCGGGCCCGACCGAAACGAAAATCGAGTCTTTCTTCCGCGCGCTGAAAACCGGGTAGCGCCTGCCGTCGATCGCGAGAATCCCGTCGCCGTCCGCATTCGGCGTGAACTCAGCGACGAGCTCGCGGTCTCCGATGCGGACGCGAATCGTATTGCCGTCGCGCGCGATCACCTCGACATCTATTTCGTGCGAATCGCCGGTGCGCGTGAGCTTCATCTTTGCGATTTCCACAACTCGAAGTTGTTCAGCCGGCTCCAGGGCGAAAGACGCGCGCCGCCGGATGGCGGCCCGGAGTTTTCCGATTGCGGCTCGCCGGAGGCGATCGCCGCTGCGATTATTGCCGCATCGCGCTCGTCGCTCGGGATCTTCCAAGCCGAAAAAAATGAGTCGATAAAGTGCGTCGAGAGTTTCGCGTCGCGGAACTGTTCGCTCGCCACGATGTCGCGCAGGTAGGCGGCGTTGTTCGTCACCCCGAGCAACGCGAATTCGCCGAGCGCGTTCACCAGCCGGCCGCGCGCCTCCTCGCGATTCGCGCCGTAGCAGACGAGCTTGCCGAGCAGGCCGTCGTACCATGGCGTCACTTCGGCGCCGCCCACGAGATGCGAGTCGAAACGAACGCCCGGCCCGCCGGGAACACTCAGATGAAGCACGGTTCCCGTCGCGGGACGGAAGTCATGTTCGGGATCCTCGGCGTTGATGCGGCATTCGATCGCGGCGCCGCGCGGAGCCGCGGCCGCCGACACCTTGCCGCCCGACGCGATTCGCAATTGCTCGCACACCAGGTCGCATCCGAAACGCATCTCGGTCACCGGATGCTCGACTTGCAGGCGTGCGTTGACTTCGAGGAAGTAAAAGTTGTCGCCCTCGACCAGGAACTCGGCGGTGCCGGCGTTGGTGTAGTGCGCCGCGCGCGCGAGTTTGAGCGCAGCGTCGATCATCTTCGCGCGCATCGCTTCCGAAAGTCCCGGCGCCGGCGATTCTTCGATGATCTTCTGATGCCGCCGCTGAATCGAACAATCGCGCTCGCCGAGCGCGACCACAGCGCCGTGTTCGTCGCCGAGAATCTGTATTTCGATATGCCGGGGATGTGCGAGATACTTCTCGATGAATATCCGGCCGTCGCCGAATGCGGCTGCCGCTTCGCGCGCGGCCGCTTCCAGGGCCGTTTCGAGCTGCGAAGCTTGCGCGACTACGCGCATCCCGCGCCCGCCGCCTCCGGCCGCGGCCTTGACGAGGATCGGGTAACTCACCTGCGCGGCAAACTCGCGCGCTGCGGATGCTTCCGCGGTTTCGATTCCCGGCACTACCGGGACGCCCGCCGCGATTGCGATTCGACGCGCCGCGAGCTTGTCGCCGAGTGCAGCCATCACCTCCGGCCGCGGGCCGACGAACACGATCTGCGCGTCGGCCGCGGCCTGCGCGAACTCGGGACGCTCGGAGAGAAATCCGTAGCCCGGATGAATCGCGTCGGCGCCGGATTGCATTGCCGCCGCGATTATCGCCGCGATATCGAGGTAGCTCTTCGCGGCCTCGGCCGGTCCGATCGCAATCGCCTCGTCAGCCGCGCCGACATGCGCGCTTTGCGCGTCCGCCACCGAATAGACGGCGACAGTCTTGAGGCCGAACAGCCGGGCGCTGCGGATAATCCGAAGCGCAATCTCGCCGCGATTCGCGACCAGCAGTTTTTTGAGCCGCCTTGCCATCGATTTGTCGAAGCTACCACAAGATCGCTACTGTAGGTTGAATTGCAACCATGAATCGGTTCTTCGAAGACTTCGCCGCCGGCCAGACTTTCAAGCACTGGCCCGGCCGCACTATCAGCGACTTCGACAACACCTGGTTCACCCTGATGACGATGAACACCAACCCGCTGCATTTCGATGCCGCGTACGCCGCCACCACGCAGCACGGGCGGCCGCTCGTCAACGGGCTGCTGGTGATGGCGACGGTGGTCGGCATGAGCGTGAAGGATGTGAGCGAGAACGCGATCGCCAACCTCGAATACGAATCGGTGCGACACACCGGCCCGACCTTCGCCGGCGACACGCTGTATGCTGAGACGAAGGTGCTCGAAACTGTGGCATCGAAATCGAAGGCCGACCGCGGCGTCATTTACGTCGAGACGCGCGGGCTCAATCAACGCGGCGAAGAGGTAATGATCCTGCGCCGCAAAATTCTCGTCCCGCGCCGACCCGCCTGAGCCATACTTATGGACCAACTATATTTCGTCGTTCACACGCATTGGGATCGCGAATGGTACCAGCCGTTCCAGCAGATGCGCGCGCGGCTGGTGGCGATGGCCGATCGGATGATTCCGCTGGTCGAGCGCGGCACAATCCCGTCGTTTCACTTCGACGGGCAGACGATCGTGCTCGACGACTATCTCGAGATGCGCCCGCAAGCCGAGCCGCGGCTGCGCAATTTGATTCGCGCGGGCAAAATCCAGGTCGGGCCGTGGTACGTGCTGGCCGACAGTTTCCTGGTGAGCGGCGAGTCGCTGATTCGCAATCTCGAAATCGGCATGGCGATCGCGCGGCGCTTCGGCCGGCCGCTCGACGTCGGCTACCTGCCCGATCAGTTCGGGCATATCGCGCAGATGCCGCAACTTCTCGCGAGCTTCGGATTCACAACTGCGGTATTGTGGCGCGGCGTCGGCGCCGACGTGAATCGCAATCGCTTCACCTGGGAAGCGCTCGACGGCAGCAGCGTGCTGACGGTCTATTTGCCCAATGGCTACTCGAACGGCGCGAATCTGCCGCTCGAATCGGTGGACAGCTTCGTCGCGCGCGCCGAACAGATTGCGCGCCGCGAGCGCGACTTCGCCGCCGGCACGCCGATCCTCGTGATGAACGGCACCGATCACACGGAGCCGGACGCGCGCCTTTGCGAGCGAATCAACGAGGCGCGCGAGATTTCCGCGATGACGTTCGAGACCGGCACGCTGGAGAACTACGTGCGCCGCCTCGCCGATCTTCCGCTCGACGGCACCCCGCGGCATCGCGGCGAACTGCGCTCGCCCCTGCGCTCGCATCTGCTGCCCGGTGTCACGTCGGCGCGTACCTGGATCAAGCAGCGCGACTTCGAGAATTGCCGCACGCTCGAGCGCTACGCCGATCCGCTTGCCGCGCTTGCCAACGCGCTCGGGCGCGGCGCCGGTGTCGACGCATTCCTCGAGATGGCGTGGCGGACCGAAATTCAGAACCATCCCCACGACTCGATTTGCGGATGCTCGGTCGACCAGGTGCATATCGACATGCGCTACCGATTCGATCAGGCCGCGATGCTGGCCGAGACGGCGGTGCGTCGCGCCGCCGCGGCGTGTATCAACACGCGCAATGTCGACGCCTCGGAAATCGCGGTCTTCAACCCGTCGCTGGCGCGTCGCGCACTCGTCCGCGGCGATGCCGAAGTAGCCGATCCGGATGGGCGCTATGCGGTTGAGACTGCCGACGGGCGGCGGATCGCGGTCGCGCTCGACGTTACGCGCGAGCGGCGCGCACTCGACTCCGACATGCCGGCGGCGGAATTCAAGTCCATCGTCAGCGGCTTGAGTCAGCCGGCCGTGTTCGGCCGCACCGTGAATCGGTTTGAGATTGCGGCCACGCCCGACGGCCGCCCGCAGGTGAACCTTTTCATGAGCCGGGCCGCGTTCAGCCATCTGGATCTCGAAGAATTTCGCCGCGCGATTCGCACTCGAATCCCCGATTCGGGCACCGTGCGAATCCATGCGACCAGCGCCGCGCGATGCGCGGTCAGTTTCGTTGCCGACGATCTCGTACAAACTGGTTTCAGTTTCTATCGGCTGGTTCGCGACGACTCGGCCGCGTTCCCGGCGAATCCCGGAACGTCCACGTGCATTGAGAATGAATTCTTCCGCCTGACACCGACACCGCGCGGTTTGGAGATTCGCGATCTCGCGCGCAACACCGCGATGGAGCTGTATTTTGAAGACGACGGCGATCGCGGCGACGAGTACAACTTCGATCCAGTCGGCGACAGTACGTCGATCGCCAATCCTGCATCGATTTCCGCGAGCGTTATCGACGACGGAACGGTGCGCAAACGGATCAAACTCCTGATGACGTTCGAAGTACCCGCCGCGCTCACAGCAGATCGAAGCGCGCGCTCGGAGGATTGCGAACGGCTCGAGGTCGCTCTGATCGCGACGCTTCACGCCGGTCTCGCCCGCGTCGATTTTATCGCCGAGGTGAACAATCGCGCGCGTGACCATCGCCTGCGCGCCGCGCTGCGCACACCGATTGTAGCCGCCGACGCCGTTCACGACACCAGCTTCGGCGTGCTCCGGCGCCCGCTCGCGCCGACGGAACCGCGGGGTACCGAGGACATTTACCCGACGGTGCCTCATCGCACCTTCACGGCGGTCGAGGGCGCCGAATTTTCGGCTGCGATTGCGAGCCGCGGCATCCTCGAGGTCGAGGCGCGGCCCGACCGCGCAGGAACGACGATCCTGTTGACGCTGCTCCGATGCGTCGGCTGGCTCTCGCGTTCCGACCTTGCGACGCGCCGCGGCGGCGCCGGCCCCGAGCTGAAGACGCCCGACGCCCAGGAATTGGGCGAGCATCGCTTCGAATTCGCCGTCGCGACTTTCCGCGGCAGCTATCTCGAAGGCGGTCTGCTGCAACGAGTCGAGGCGTATACGTCGTCGCCCCGTATTTTTTCCGGCCGCCGCGGAGATCGCGATTCCGCTGCCGCCGCGCTGCTCGGGTGCGACAATCCGCGAATCATTTTCTCGACGGCCCGCCCGCTCGGCCGCGCCGGCTTCTATAAAGTGCGGGTGTACAGCGCGTCGCCGACGCCCGAGACCGCCAGGTTCACGTTCGGCGCCGCCCGCGCGCGACTTGTCGATCTGGCAGGACGCGCCGTGAAGCGTGCCGGCCTCAAGCGCTCGCGCGGCAGCGAAGGCGCGATCGCGCTCGAACTCAAGCCGTTCGAGCTCGTCACGTTCGAGGTGCGGGCCCGGTCTTGCGCCAACTGAATATATTTTTTCAATTTGCCGTCAAAAAGGATTGATCGGCGGCGCGATTTCACTATGTTGTTTGATCCGTGTTTTACGCGGCGCACTTGGAGTGTTGCGGAGTTGAAACGAAAAAAGTTGTCGCGCGTATCAACGAACGGATGAAACTGAAGTGGGGGAGCGCGAGTCGATCAATGAGCGATAAAATCACGGTCCGCACCGTATACGACTTCCCGGTTGCCGCGCATCTCTGCGACGACGGAACCGTGCGTTACACAAAACTGGTGCGCCGCAGCGGCCAACAGCCCGAAGGCACCTGCCGGCAGTGCAGGACCTCGTTTCAGTATCGAAAGCCCAAAGCCTCGAAGAGCGTGCGCCACGTCGACGGCGAAGGCATCGTCCACTTTTAGATTTTTCAAAAATACGGGTCCAGCCGTCTTATCGACGCTCGTGGTCGAGCGTATTGGCGCGCGTCTTGACGAGCATGATCTTCGGGCCTTTGTAGTAGCGCGCGGCTTCGTCGCCGATGAACGCCCACCCGTCATCGGGATCGAACCACGCGTGAAGCTTGGGCACAAAACTCGAGATGATCACGTTCAGCCATCCAAAGTCCGGCCGCACCTCGACCCGCCTCGCCTCGGCGCCGTATGAAGTCCAGACCGCATTTCCCGGATCGAAGATCACGCTGATCGCAAATATCTTCGGACTCGGCGCGCAGTTGAAGACATGCAGGGAACGAGTCTCGCCCTTGACGCCAGCGCGCAATAAATCCTGAATCGGAATCACGATGCTGGCGCCGGCCCAGGTGTCGTCCGGGATGGTAAGCCCTGCCGACTGCACGCTCTTTTGCCCGCCGGAGTTGTCGATACAGGTCGCGGCGCCTGAATGCAGATCGACGTGGGCGCGCTCCAGGATCGATCCGTCGGCGTTGTAGAACGTGTGATCGAATTCCACCAACCTGGGCAGATGAGCACCGGTCTCCAACCGCAGATCTGCGGTCTCGACGTCGGTCTGTCCGTTAAAGTAGCCGTTCTCGCCGCGCAGCCTCGCGTCGTCGCCGTGGCTGTCGATACGGTAGCGGCTGCGCCCGATCTCGACACCCGTAACGGGATTAAGGATCGCGAAAGTGGTCGGCGGAAAGCTGAGCGCATTGGCTGAAAGCGCGGGCCGCGTGCACGCGGTTGTCATGGCGATCGCGAGCGCCGCGACGATTGATCGCTGCCTGAGTTTCGCAATCATGCCCTTGCCAATGCGCCGCTTGTCTGGAAACTTGGTCGCGTCCGAGGACTCACTATTACAATTGTCGGCGCGGCGGTGGACCGACACAACAGATGCTTGATTCCATCTTCGGCGCAAATCCCGACATCAAGCGCATTCAGTCGCGATGCGCTCGCGCGCTTTTCAGCGCCGGCATCACCGCGAACGTCGCGACGATTCTCGCTGCGCTCACCGGCGTCGCTTCGGGCATCGCTTTCGCGCGCGCGCACTTGACGTTCGCGATCGTCGCGCTGACCGTCAGCGCGGCGTTCGACGCGCTCGACGGCACCATCGCGCGGGAATGCGCCGCGCCGAGCGCCGTCGGCGGCGTGCTCGACCTTAGCGCAGACCGCGTGGTCGAGGCGTGCGTGATAGTCGGCATCGCGTGGCGCGACCCGGCGCTCTACTTCCCGGCGCTGGTCCTGGTCGCCACCTGGTACGTAAACATCACGATATTTCTCGCGGTCGGCGCTGCGCTGGAAGGCCCGGGCGCAAAATTGATCGAGTACCCACCCGGAATCCTCGAGCGCACCGAGGCGATCATCTTCTTCGTCGTGCTCGGGTTGGTGGAGGTAACGCCAATCACCCGCCCGATAGGCCCAATACTGTGCTACGCGATGGCGGCGCTGGAAGTCGTCACCGGCGCTCAACGCCTGGTGTTCGGCCTGCGAATGCTCAACCCTGACTAGTATCGACTCGCGCTACTCGACCGTCACCGACTTCGCGAGATTGCGCGGCTGATCGACGTCGGTGCCGGTGGGCGGGCCCTAACTCCACCAGCGCGTCTACGACATCGAGCGTGTGAGGGATTGAACCAATGGATTGTTTGTAGTCACAATCTGAACTACACTGAATCGATGCCGAAGCGGGTCGTCAAGCTTGGCCCGGATGCCGTACGGCAATTTAAGGCGCTGAGCGCCCGTGATCGCTCGCGATTGAAGGCCGCGATGCAGGCCGCGCTCGGCGAAGATGACGCAACTGTTGAGAACAAGAACCGCTTCCGATTACGCAGGCCCTCGGGCCAGTTCCAGTTCGAGTTTCGAGACGGCGACTTGCGCGTCTTCTATCGCGTCGAAGACAAGCAGGTGCTGGTCGACGCCATCGGGCGCAAGCGTGGCAATCAGCTTTTCGTCAGCGGGAAGAAGGTGACTCTATGAAAGTCGAGAACATTCGCGAGGTCAAAACGAGGTTCAGCCGCTACGTCAAGGATTTGCCCAAAAGTGGATCGGTCCTCATTACCAAGAATGGCCGGCCGTGCGCTGCCCTGGTGCCAGTTACGGAAGACACCGACCTCGAAGCCTTGGCGCTGTCCCAGAACAAGCGCTTCTGGAAACTCATCGACGACGCAATCGCGCGCGGAAAAAAGGAAGGCTTTGTCGACTTGGCGGACCTTTGAAGCGCCGCGCTACTCGACCGTCACCGACTTCGCGAGATTGCGCGGTTGATCGACGTCGGTGCCGCGCTCCGACGCGATGTGGTAGGCGAGCAGTTGCAGCGGCACCGTCATCAGCACCGGCGTCAGCATCCGGTTCGTCTCCGGCACCTCGATTATTTCGGCCGCCACACTTTTCAGTTCCGCGGTCGCGCGGTTGGTCACGGCGATAATCCGGCCGTTGCGCGATTCGACTTCCTTTAGATTCGACATCGACTTCTCGAACAGGTTTTCGTTGTCGTTGGGAATTATCACCACCACCGGCATCTGGTCGTCGATCAGTGCAATCGGCCCATGCTTCATCTCGCCCGCCGAGTAGCCCTCGGCGTGAATGTACGAAATTTCCTTCAGTTTGAGCGCGCCTTCGAGCGCGATGGGATAGTTGATGCCGCGCCCGAGGAACAGGAAGTCACGCGCCGGCGCGTACTTGCGTGCGATCGACTGAATATTCGGCTCGCCCTCAAAGATAGTTTTGAGCTGTCCGGGAATCGCGAACGCCGGTTGCAGCAACTTCGCGGCGTCGGAGTCTGAGAGACGCCCCATCCGCGACGCCAGGTGAATGGCGAACAGGTAATAGGCCTCGAGCTGCGTGAGGAAGCATTTGGTCGTGGTGACGCTCGTCTCGGGGCCGCATCGCGTGTACAACTGCGCGTCGGCCTTGCGCGCGATCGACGAATCCACCGTGTTGGTGATCGCCAACAGATGCGCTCCGCGCGCGCGTCCTTCTTCCATCGCGGCAAGTGTGTCGGCGGTCTCGCCCGACTGCGACACGGCGATGATCATCGTGCGATCGTCGATCGGCGGGCGCCGATAGCGGAACTCGGACGAGTAGTCGACTTCGACCGGAATCCCGGCCAGGTCCTCGAACATGAACTTGCCCACCTGCGCCGTGATCCACGACGCGCCCGCACCCAGCATCACGATTCGCCCGATCGACGCGGGACCGCCCGCCGGCAGCAGCTCGCCTTCGAAGCGCACGGCGGATGAGCCGGCGTCGGCCCGCCCCGCCATCGTGTCGATCCACGCCTGCGGCTGGTCGTCGATTTCCTTGCGCAGATAATGGCGAAAGCCGCCCTTCGTCGCGGCGACGGCATCCCACTCGACTTGCCGCGGCGCGCGAGTGACCGCGGTGCCGTCGAATTTCATGATTCGCGCGGCGCCGGCGGTGACCTCGGCCAGCTCGCCGTCTTCGAGCACGATCGAGCTACGGGTGTGTTCGAGAATCGCGGGGATATCCGACGCGATGAAATTCTCGCCGTTGCCAAGGCCGAGCACCAGCGGCGTCGCGGTCTTGGCGGCGACCAAGGTGCCGGGATCGGTTTCCGACAGCACGACGATCGAGAACGAGCCGCGCAGGCGGATGACGGCCTCGCGCACAGCCTCAGTCAGGCCGCGGCCGCCGCTGAGCTTCTCTTCGATCAGATGCGAAATAAGTTCGGTATCGGTTTGGGATCGAAGCTGGTGGCCGCGCGCGAGCAGTTCGGCGCGCAGCTCGATGAAGTTCTCGACGATGCCGTTGTGGATGACCGCGACCGGGCCCGCTTTGTGCGGATGCGCGTTTTCTTCCGACGGGCGCCCGTGGGTAGCCCAGCGCGTGTGCCCGATTCCGATGTGTCCCTGCAGGGGAGAGTCGGCCAGCCGTTGGCGCAGATTTTCGAGTTTGCCCTTCGCGCGGCGAATCTCGAGCTTGCCGCTATCGACGATAGTTGCGACGCCGGCCGAGTCGTAGCCGCGGTACTCCAGACGGCCCAGCCCTTCGAGCAGAATTGGGTAGGCCTCGCTCGGCCCGACGT
>JBOHWI010000463.1:0-5157 GCA_050736675.1 Binatus sp. (SeqCode) | reverse complement strand
CATGGTCTCTCGACGCCAGAATCTGGAAAGAAGAAGCGCCGCGCGCAACCTGAATGCCCCGGCCGGGAATCGAACCCGGACCTGAGGTTCCGGAGACCTCCGTGATGTCCTTTTCACTACCGGGGCGCACGCGCGGCAGACGACACAACTATATCAGCAATCCGCGCCGGACAAGGCGAGCGATGCGCTGGCACGGCGCCTCTTCCTTCCTGCACCTTGACCGAGTTTTGAAAGGAGATACTTTACAAAGTATACGGAGGCATACGTATGAGCATCACGCTTAACCATACGATCGTCCCGGCGCACGACAAGGAAGCGTCCGCGAAATTTTTCGCCCACATGTTCGGCCTCAAGTACGAGGGCGCCATGAGCCATTTCGCGCCGGTCAGAATCAACGAAACGCTCACCCTGGACTTCGACAACTGGGACAAATTCGAGATGCACCATTATGCGTTCCACGTGAGCGACGCAGAATTCGACGCCATCTTCAATCGAATCAAGGAAGCCGGCATCCCCTACGGCAGCGGCCCGTTCTCCCAAGAGGACATGAAGACCAACACCCGGGGCGGCGGCCGCGGCGTCTATTTCAAAGACCCCAACGGCCACGTATTGGAGCTCCTGACCCGCACCTGATCGCAGGCCGCGGTAGATTAGGCACTTTCGCTAAATGGAATTCGCTCTCTGACTTTTCTGTTCCCTCTTTCCGATGCGGAAAGGGGGCGAGGGCGATAGGACAGCACGATCAACTTCTCTCCTTACTCTTCCCCAGTTTTTTCTGGTGAAGGGAAGGGTTGGGGTTCTTTTCGCCTCATCGATGGTCTCTGACATTGGGAAGGATTGGCGTCCCGCCCACGCGCGATTCTTGATCGACGCGACACCCGCGCGCCAACATGGTCGCATGTCTGGCACCCCCATCTCGGATTCCGCGCTCATCCTGCGCGAGCAATACAAGGACGGCTCCAACCTCTCGGCGCGCATCCGGCTCCATCAGCGCTTCAGCACCAATCGCTACGGCCAGATGCGCTGGATCCGTGATCGGATTCAGGTTCCCGAAAATGCGCGCGCGCTCGAGCTGGGCTGCGGCACCGGGCTGTTGTGGCGCGGTGTCGCGCCGGTTCCTTCAGGATGGCGCGCGATTCTGACCGATATGTCGGAGGGGATGGTCCGGGAGACGCGCGCCGGCCTCGCGCCGCTCGGTCATTCGTTCAGCTACATGCAGGCCGACGCGCAGGCGATCCCGTTTCGCGACGCCTCGTTCGACGCGGTGATCGCGAATCACATGCTCTATCATGTGCCCGACATACCGCACGCGCTCGACGAGATTCGCCGCGTGCTCAAGCCGTCGGGCTACTGCTACGCGGCGACGATGGGACGCGCACACATGAAGGAGCTGGACGAATTTGGAGCACGCTTCTTCTCGATTCCACGAATGACGGAATCGACCGCGCGCTTCGGCCTCGAGACTGGCGAGGCGTACATGCGCCGCGCCTTCAGCGACGTGACGCTCGAGCGCTACCCCGACTCGCTGGCGATCACCGAAGCTGAGCCGCTGATGGACTACATTTGCTCGATGCGCGTGCGCCGCAGAATCACCGACGACCAGATCGCCGCGCTGCGCGCGCACCTCGAAAACGAAATCGCAGCTCACGGCAAAATCCGAATCACCAAGGATTCCGGCATGTTCATCGCGCGCCGCTAGTCAGTACAGAATCGACGGGATGAACGGGAGGCGCGGTTCGTTGTAGAGCCCGACGCTCATCAGCGTCATCTGCTGCATCAGCCGCAGGCCCTTGCTGAAACACCAGCGGAGCAGCTCGCCGTTGCGCGACGGGATAAGCGGGCCGCAGCCGTGAAATTCAGTCGCCGCCGAGATCAGCGCTTTCAGCTCCTCGTTCGATTCGCCGACCGCGTGACCGGCGTATCCGATTGCGGTCGCGTAGCCGGTGATGCGCCCGAGATGCTCGACGACCGCGGCCGTGCCGCCTTCGATTGCGCCGCGCAATTCGCCGCCGCGCTCGTGTCCGTGCACGACGACGCACAGCCGGTTGCATGCGTCGAGGTCGGCGTCGCCGGCGGCGCGAACCTTGTAGCCGGGCACCGACTCTTTGAGCGGCGGCCCTATCATCACGGACAGCGGCTCGCGGATTTCGAAGCCGAGCTTGGCATACAGGCTGAGCGAGCGATTGTGATACGCCGTCTGCACCAGCCTGACTCCCGGCAATCGATTGGCGGCGACGCGCTCGAGCATGTGCTGCATCATCGCGCGGCCGGCGCCGCTGTTCTGCACGTCGGGATCGACGCTGATCGGGCCGATTCCCGCAATCGGCGAACGCTCATCCATGAAGTTGCTGCCGGCGATGAGCCCGCCCAGCTCGGCGACGATTCCGTAGAAGCCGGGAGTGGTAATCATACTCTGGACGACGCCGTTGGCAGCTTCCAGATTGGGAAACTCGTGCGGAAAACGATGCTGGTCGGCGAGCTCGCAGAACGCGCGGTAACAAATCTCGCCGCACACCTCGATGTCCTCGCGGGTCGCGCGTCGAATTGTTGTTTTCTCCGGAGGCATCTTATGCCGAAGCCTTGGTCTCGCGCAGCATTTCGGCGTGGCGGCGGTCGGCCTCCGGCCGCGTCTGCGCGATCACGTCGACCAGTTCTTCGTGCAGATGCCCGTTGGTGGCGATGATGTTCGCACCGGCGAGGTCAAGCTCGGATCCGTCCATGTTGGTCGCGCGCCCGCGCGCTTCTTCGACAATCAATGCGCCCGCCGCCACGTCCCAGGCGCGCAGCCCGAATTCCCAGAAGCCGTCGGTGCGCCCCGCCGCGACGTAGGCGAGATCGAGTGCGGCAGAGCCGGTCCGGCGCACGCCCTGCGTTCGCGTCATCAGTTCTTCCCAAAAGCACATGTAGAAGCGCCGACGCTCGCGGCGGTCGTACGCGAATCCGGTGCAGAGCAGCGCGGCGCCGAGGTTGGACGTCGTGCTGACTCGTATCGGCCGGCCGTTGAAGCGCGCGCCCTGTCCGCGATGGGCGATAAAGGTTTCTTTCTTGAGCGCGTCGTACACCACGCCGAACTGCACGCGGCCCCGCCGCTCGTACGCAATCGAGACGCAGAATTGCGGGTACCCGTGGGCGAAGTTGGTGGTGCCGTCGAGCGGATCGATAATCCATCGATGGTCGCTCTGATGCACGCTGGCGCCGCTTTCCTCGGCCAGGATCGCGTGGGTGGGAAACGCGCGATGGATAACTTCGATAATCGCCGCTTCCGATTCGCGGTCGGCTTCGGTCACCAGATCGATCGAGTTCGACTTACGATTGACGGTTATTCGGCTGAGCCTTTTGAGATGAATTCTGCCGGCGGCACGCGCGGCGCGAAGCGCAACCTGTTCGATTTCGTTAATCACGATTTACGAAACTATTACTCGCGGCGCAAACCGTCCAGCGCAGCGCGCAGATCAATCGACAACGCGCGCGACTTAATCAGGCGCGTCCTGAGACAGGTCGGCGTCGCGAACCGGCGCGGGCTGCGCCGCCATCAGGCGCTGCGCGTACGGCATGATCGTCGTGAACAGATCGACCTGGCTGTCCAGAGATTTGCCCAGCCCGCTCAGCAGACCCATCATGCGGCCGACCAGCAAAACGTCGGCCGGCACTTCGACAATGGGATTGGCGCGAATCGCGCGCGGCAGTTCCTCGTTGAACTGCTCGATCAGATCTTTGTCGGCGTAGGCTTTCTTCTGCTTGATGGTGTTGCCGAGAAACAGGTCGGCGAACGACAGCAGCGTGTCGGGATTGCCGTTGCGCGTGCGAAAGCCCAGCTCCTTGAACGCCGCGATGATCCCGTCGCGATTCGCGCTGAGGATCGAAAACGTCAGCCGCACGATGCCGTCGCGAAACGTCGGCGGGAAATCCTTGGCCAGGCCGAAATCGAGCAGCACGATTCGCGGACCGGGCTGCACCAGGATGTTCCCCGGATGCGGATCGGCGTGGAAGAAGCCGTCGCGCAGCACCTGGTCGCAAAAAATCTCGATCAGCTTTTGCGCGACGGCGTGCTTGTCGATTCCGGCGCGCTCGAGTGCGTCGACGTCGGTGACCTTGATACCCTGGAGCAGTTCCATCGTCAGCACGCGCCGCGTGGTGAACTCGCGATAGACCTCGGGGACGATCACAGCCGGGTCCGCGGCGAAGTTGCGGCGCATCGTCGCGCAGTTATCGGCCTCGTGGACGAAGTCGAGCTCCATCGGGATGTACTTGAGCGCCTCGCGCATCAGAACCCGATAGTCGAAGTCGCGCTCGAGCTTCGCCAGCCAGTAGAGCACCGTCGTCATGTTGCGCAGATCGGCGCGGACGATGCCTTCGATTCCAGGATACTGCACCTTCACCGCGCATCGACGGCCGTCGTGAAGGCGCGCCTGATGCACCTGCGCGAGCGAGGCCGACGCCAGCGGCGCCGGATCGAACTCGGCGTAAACGGCTTCGAGCGGGCGTCGCAGTTCGCCCTCGATCTGTTCGCGGATCATCGCAAACGGCCGCGGCGGGACTCGATCGTGCAGGCCGGACAGCGTATTGACCCATTCGTCCGGCAGCACGTCGGCGCGAGTCGCGATAAACTGGCATGCCTTGATCAGCAGGCCTTCCAGCCTGAGCGCAGTCCGGTTGAGAGCTCGCGCGGCGCGCAGATCCTGACGCCGATAAAGCTCGGTCTTGTTGCGATCGGTGATGAAGCGCGTCCACAGTTGCGTGCTTTTGTAGCCCGCGTACACGAAGGCAGCGAGCCACACCACGTTCGAAAACCGCCATGCTCGCGTCGCCAGCCCCGGTTCCGCCACGTCGGCGGAAAAATCGAAGCGGTCGAGGTTCGGGTTGATCATGGGAGGAGCCGGGGCCGGTAGTCGGTCTCGTCAGGTGACGGCTAAATCCTACGTTATGCGTGCGATTCTGTGAACAGACTGCTCATCTCAACCCCACGGATACCGCTTGACTGATCGTCATGCGCTCGAATATTGTGACAGCCATGAAGCCGAGTAATGACGTACGTCGAGTCCCCAATTCAAAGCGTGTCCTCCTGAATTGAGACGGACACCAATACTTGGCTCTGAAAAGCCCCGGGCGCTTGCGAGCCCCGGGGCTTTTTCCTTTTTGCTTCTGCCGCGGCAGAAC
>JBOHWI010000462.1:0-3665 GCA_050736675.1 Binatus sp. (SeqCode) | reverse complement strand
ACGCGAACATGGAGCGCGCGATTCGCGTGATCACCGTCGAGCGCGGCTACGATCCGCGCGACTTCGCACTGCTGGCGTTCGGCGGCGCCGGCCCGATGCATGCGTGCGAACTTGCGCTCGATCTGGGAATCCGGCGAATCGTGATGCCGCGAAATCCCGGCCTGCTGTGCGCGTGGGGAGCGTCGAGCGCGCCGCTGGGCCGCGAGTATTCGCTCACGGTGCGCGAGACGAATCCGAACTATCGAGGTTTGCTCGCGCGCACCTCGAGACTGGTCCGCCGCGCACGGGCCGAACTCACAGCCGAGGGCGCGCGCGCGATTCGCCACGAGCTGTGGGCGGACATGCGCTATCGCGGCCAGTCGTACGAGCTCGAGATCGCGCTCACGCCGCAATTCGTCGCCGACTTTCATTCGACCCATCGCAGAACTTTCGGGCATTCCAGCGCGAGTGCCGCCGTCGAAGTAGTGAATATCCGCATCCGCACGGTCGGCGGGAGGTCGGTGGCGAAACCGAAGCGGATCGCACGCCAGGTCGGCAGGCCGGCGCCGGTTTCAAGCGGGCGCGTGCTGGTCGGAGCACGAGAACGCTCGGTGCCGATCTACGATCGAGACTCATTCGGCGTGGGTGCGCGTTTGCGCGGACCGTTCGTCGTCGTCGAGCTGAGTTCCACCGCGTACGTCGCACCGGAATTCACTTTGCGCGTGGACGACTTCGGCAATTTGCAGTTGGAGGCGGCGCGATGAAGCTCGATTCCGTCACGCTGGCCGTGATGAACAACCGCCTCGCCGCGATTGCCGACGAGATGGGCGTCGTGCTCGGGCAAACGGCGTTCTCGCCCAACATCAAGGAGCGCCACGATTTTTCGTGCGCGATTTTCGACGCGCGCGGCGAGCTGGTCGCGCAAGCCGCGCATATCCCGGTGCATCTCGGCTCGACTCCGCTCTCGGTGCGCGCGGCAATCGCAAATCTCGAGCTCAAGCGCGGCGACGTCGCGGCGCTGAACGATCCGTTCGCCGGCGGCACGCATCTCCCCGACCTGACGCTGGTGGCGCCGGTGTTTATCGGGGTCGAGCGCCGCCCATTCGCATACGCCGCCAATCGGGCACATCACGCGGATATCGGCGGGATCGCGCCGGGCTCGATGGCGCTCGCGACGGAAATTTACCAGGAAGGTTTCCGATTGCCGCCGGTGAAGATTGTCAGCGGCGGCGAAATCGCGCGCGACGTGATGACGTTATTCCTTGCCAATACGAGAGTTCGCGAGGAACGCGAGGGTGACCTGCGTGCGCAGATTGCCGCCTTGTCGGTAGGATCGGAGCGCCTGCTCGCGCTCGTGAAAACGTCGGGGCGGAAAACGGTCGAAGCAGCGATGGACGGGCTCAAGGACTACGCCGAGCGCTTGATGATCGCCGCGCTCGGCGAGCTTCGGCCCGGAACCTACCGAGCCGAGGATTTCCTCGACGACGACGGCTTCGGCACGGGCCCGATTCCAATTCGCGCCGCGATCAAAATCCTCGGCGGCAAGGCGCTCGTCGATTTCACCGGCTCCGCGCCGCAGGTTTGTGGCTCGGTCAATGCGAACTACGCCATCACCCTGTCCGCAACTTTCTATGTAATGAAGTGCCTCGCGGCGGAGGCCGTGCCCGCCAACGAAGGCCTGATGCGCCCGATTAGACTCGTCGCGCCTCCCGGTTCGATCGTCAACGCGTTGGCTCCTGCAGCGGTCGCCGGAGGCAATGTCGAGACCTCACAGCGGATCGTTGACGTGCTGTTTCGTGCCCTCGCCAAGGCGGCGCCCGAGCGAATTCCAGCGGCGAGTTCGGGCTCGATGTCGAATCTCACGGTCGGTGGCTTCGATCGATATCGCGACCGACATTTTTCCTACTACGAAACGATTGCCGGCGGCGCCGGCGCCGCGAAGGACCGGCCCGGCGCTTCCGGCATCCACACCCACATGACCAACACCCTCAACACGCCGATCGAAGCGCTCGAGGCTTACTATCCGATGCGAATCACCGAATATAGAATTCGCCGCGGCTCGGGCGGGCGCGGTCACGCGCGCGGCGGCGACGGACTGATTCGCGAACTCGAGTGCCTGGTCGATTCGAACGTGAGCGTGCTCACCGAGCGGCGGACAATCGCGCCGTACGGACTCGCCGGCGGGGGCGCGGGCGCGACCGGCAAGAATCTTCTCCTACGCGGCACGCGACGAAGCAGGTTGCCCGGCAAAGCGAACATCGATCTCAAGGCCGGCGAGCGCATTCGAATCGAGACGCCGGGCGGCGGCGGCTGGGGCCGTCGCTAAACAACGAGCGTCCCGCTAGCTTGAACACGATGGCCGAGCAGCGATTCTTCGTTGGCATCCATGGCGTCATCGCCGGCCGCGGGCGAATGCTCGTGCTCAAGCGCGCGCCCGCGATGGCATATCGCCCCGGACGCTGGGATCTGCCGGGCGGCCATATCGCGCTCGGCGAGAGTTTCGAGGATTGCCTGTTGCGCGAGGTCAAGGAGGAGACCGCGCTTGACGTTGCTATCGACAGGTTGCTCGGATTGCACAGCATGGTTTCGGAGCCCTATTTGCAGGCGCTCTATTCGTGCCGGCTGAGGGTCTTTCAGAACGTCAAGCTGCGGCCGGACGAACACGTTGAGCATCGATGGGTCACGCCGGCCGAACTCGCGAACCTCGATCTGATTCCGTATCTGGCGGCGATTCTGAAGCGCGGGATGCTGAGTTACTTGAAGTGATCGAATCGACGCAGCACTGTCTTGCGCGCAGCGCGGCTCAAATGTGAGGTCGCGGTTAAACGGCCGCTCCAGTAGCCGAGGAAGTTCGCGCATTCCAGTTGGTGATAGATCGCGCGCTCCGAATCGCCTCGCATCGCAGCCGCAGCCATTCGAACGCCGTTGCGGACCAGCTTGTCGAGCCGATTATGATTTTGCAGCCCGGCGAACGCAGTGCCCATGCCGAAGGCGAAGCTCTTGCGCCGCAGATACGCGAGCGTCATCCGCTCGGGCGGAATCAGATGATGCACAATCGCGCGCGGTGCAAATCCCATCGCGCCGCCGCGCGCCAATATTCGCGCGAACAGCTCCGTATCTTCGCCCGAGATGGGATTTCCGCCGACCACGCCCAGGTCCTCGCGAAAGTTTCCGAACCGCGCGAACGCATCGCGCTTGAAGCCGGCATTGGCGCTGAAATAATTGTCCAGGCGCTCGGCAGACGACGTTGGCGCCGACTCGATCGCGCGACGGTCGTGAACCGCGAGCTTGACCCACAAGCTCGGCCCGAGCCACTCGGGCGGTGGCGACGACCATCGAGGGATAACCATCCCGCACGCCGCGTCCAGGTCGCGCCGCCGCATGTCCTCGAACAGTTCGGCGGCCCAATCGCGCTCGGCAATCGCATCGTCGTCAATAAAGAAGATGTAGTCCGACGCGGTTTCATCTACCGCACGATTTCGCGCAAAGCTGGAACCGAGCCGCGGCTCGAATACGCACCGCATCGGAAGCGGCGCGCCGCGCGCGAAGTCATCGACCACCGCTGCGGTGTCGTCGGTCGAGGCATTGTCGATGACGAGGCAGTCCGCCTCGACGCCCGCGGGCATCGCGAGCGCCGCGACACTCGCCAGCGTCTCGCGCACAAGCGCTGCGCGATTGTGCGTGGG
>JBOHWI010000461.1:0-1753 GCA_050736675.1 Binatus sp. (SeqCode) | reverse complement strand
TATACGATGAGTCTGAACGGGCACGCTGACAATTTTCGCGCGCGGCGCAAACGCATGATGGAAGCGATCGCGCCGGGCGCGACCGCGATCATTCCGAGCGCGCCGGTGGCGGTGCGATCGCGCGACGTTGAGTTCGTCTATCGGCAGGACAGCGACTTTTACTACCTGACGGGATTCGCGGAGCCGGAATCGGTCGCAGTGCTTTCGCCGGGGCATCCCGACGGCGAGTTCGTGATGTTCGTGCGGCCGCGCGATAAGGAGCGCGAGACGTGGACCGGCCGTCGCGCAGGAATCGAGGGCGCGATAATCGAGTACGGCGCGGACAAGGCCTACGTGATCGACGAGCTCGAAAAGATTCTGCCGCGCTATCTCGAAAAGAGCGAGCGTGTGCATTACCCGCTCGGGCTGAACGAGAAGATGGATGAGCGGGTGATGAAACTGATTCGGTGGGCGCAGTCGATGCGGCCGCGAATCGGCGTGGGGCCGTCGGCGATAATCGATCCGCGGGACATCATTCACGAGGCGCGGCTGAAGAAGGAACCGGCGGAGCTCGAAGCGATGCGTCGGGCGATGGCAATTTCGGCCGAGGCGCACAGGCGCGCCATGACGAAGGCGCGCGGCGGGATGCGCGAGTGGCAGATCGAGGCCGAGGTCGATTATACATTTCGTTCGCAGGGCGCGGCGGGGCCGAGCTATCCGTCGATCATCGCGTCAGGACCCAACGCCGCAACGCTGCATTACATCAACAACGACCGCGAGATGCGCACAGGCGAACTGCTGCTTATCGACGCGGGCGCCGAGTACGAGTTTTATGCGGCCGATATCACGCGCACGTCGCCGATTGGCGCGCACTTCACGGGTTTGCAGCGCAGCCTGTACGAGGTGGTGCTCGACGCGCAGCTCAAGGCGATCGAGGTAATCAAGCCCGGCGCGCACTTCGACGCGCCGCACGAAGTGGCGCTGCGCGTACTGGTCGAAGGCATGCGCCAGCTCGGAATTCTTCATGGGTCGGCCGACGAGATAATCGAGAAGGAAGCGTACCGGCGCTACTACATGCATCGCACCAGTCACTGGCTCGGCATGGACGTGCATGACGTTGGGCTGTACCGGGTGGACGGCGCGTCGCGGGTGCTGGAGCCCGGGATGGTGCTTACGGTCGAGCCGGGATTGTACATCGCGCCCGACGACGACGAAGTGTCCGACAGCTTTCGCGGAGTAGGGATTCGAATCGAAGACGACGTGCTGGTGACAGAAGACGGTCACGAAGTGATGACCGCGGCGACGCCGAAAACGATCGCGGACGTCGAAGCGCTCACCGCGCAATAGTCGTTCAATAGTACAAGCACGAATGACAAGTGCCGCGGTCGGCCTCGCACGCCGACGTGCAATTACCTATTTCATTTCGGCAATAAAATTCGTCGTTACCTGGTAGTTCGCACAGCTGGTAGTTGCGATTGCACACTTAGTTTGCGCGCAATCGCGTCGATTGGCGCATCATGCGGCGAGGAGAGCCGTTGCCGCAGCGATGAGCAACGCTTTTGCGCGCACGAGCGAGCGCTAAAGTTCGAGCGCGCCGGCGTTGCCGACTATGGTCTTGGTGCCGTCGGCCTTGTCGCACCAGACTTCGACTTCGGCGCGCGTGCGCTTCCCCTCGGGTTTGCGTTCGATGATTGCGCCGCGCGGGCCGGTCGTGTCGTTGCCCCACAAGACGTTGACCAGGCGCAGATCCATCCTTCCGCCGTACAGAAACCCG
>JBOHWI010000460.1:0-3653 GCA_050736675.1 Binatus sp. (SeqCode) | reverse complement strand
GCAGTGCCCTTGACCACCAGCTGATTCACAATATCGCCGGGCGGGCGGCTCGCGAAGATTTGCGCGAGCTTCACCGTGTCGGCCTTCAACGCGTAGCTCGCCTTCAGCGGAGTCAACGATTCGACTCGCCCCTCGAGATTCGCGTGGGCGGAGCCGAATGTAAAACTCGTCCGCTCGACGACTTCGATCCCGTTGGCAAAACGAATCGTGCCGTTCAGGTCGTTAAGTCCGCCCGGCCACGACGGCGGCTTCAGCGCAGCTTGTTTCAACGTCACCGATCCGTCGATCGCGGGCGCGTTGTTGCCAAGTCTCACGGTGCCGTGCACTTCGCCCGTGCCCGCGACGCCGTATCCGGCGGCAGCGCTGATCATCGCGGCTAGATTTGCGAGGTTGAAGCTGTTCGAGTCGATTTGCGCTTTCAAGGGTTGCGGGCCGACGACCCCCGAAATCCGGCTCGCCGTCAATTCGAGGTCCGATAGCTTCACGTTTACACTCGCGATCTGCAGCTGGTCGCCCCAGGCGCCGTTCGTGTTCACCGTCATCGCGGTCCCGGCCGGCTTGTCGAAAATCGCCGCGTAGGCGACGCGGTTCGCGGTCAGGTCGGTGCTCATCGCAATCGCAAGCTTGCCGAACGAGCCGCGCGCGGTGCCGTTTATGGAGACCGGATCGCGAATCGAAAGCGCCGGCGGAATGTCGGACCCTATATCAGCCAGCGGCCGGAGATTGTCGAGCAGAATCGCATCGAGCTTCAACTTGAGATCGACGGGAATTCCCTTCGCGTCCAACACGCCTTGATTGAGCAGCGGCCCGAGCTTTCCCGCTGCCTCGACGTTTTGCACGTCGCCCGGAAACGCGAACTTCGTCTCGACGTTGAACGCCGACGCCGCGTTGAAATCTGTCACGTCGAAATTCAGATGACGGACGAGAATCGGCGCCGCCTTTTCGCTCAGGTCTTTGAAATGGATCTCGCCATCCTCGATGCTGAGCGCCTTGATCGACAACTGGGCAAGCGACGATTTCTTCGTCCCGCGGCTGCCGGTGTTCGGGCTCTGCGCGTGCCGCGATCCGCCGCCGCGCGACCCAATCGTGCCCAAATTGAGGTCGCCGTTCGCGTTCATCACGAGCCGGATGTCGGGTTTGATCAGCTCGAGCTCGATGACTTTCGCCTCGCCGTGGAGCAGCGGGAAAAACTCGACATCCACCGACACGTCGCCGGCGGCCAGAAACGGCCTCGTCGAAAAGGCCGGATCGTCCGCAATCGTGAGACCGCTCACTTCGACCGACACGCCCCATCCCATCCGCGCCTGTATCTTGCCGACTTCGACCCGGCGGCCGAGCTCGTCGCTCACGCGTGCGAGTATTCGCCCTTCACTGTGCGCGACGATCGAACTCAAGTTGAAATACGCGTAAACGGTAAGCCCCGCCGCGATCAGCACCACAGCGCCAACCACGATGCCGGCGATGAGCAGTGTACTGCGCAATGTCACCTCTGTCGGGTTGACCGGCTAATCAACCAGCGCCGCGATTGAAATGGTCGGCGATCACTTTCGCCACGCAGCAGGTCAGCTTCTTTGCGGTCGGGATATGGAGAAACTCGTTGGGGCCGTGCGCGTTGGCGTGGGGCCCGAGCACTCCTGTGATCAGGAATTGTGACTGTGGAAACCGCTCGCCCAACATACCCATGAACGGAATCGTGCCGCCCTCGCCCATGTAGGCTGTCGGCTTGCCGAAGTAGTCGTTCGAGGCCGCGTCGAGGCTGCGCTCGAGCCACGGCGACAACGCGGGCGCGTTCCATCCACTGGCGCCCCAGTTGGACTGGAACGTCACTTTGCATCCGTAGGGGGGATCCTTCTCCAAAAGTTCTTTCAGCTTTCGCCCCGCAACTTTCGGATCGACGGTCGGCGGCAATCTGAGCGACACGCTTACCGCCGTGCCGGGGCGCAGGACGTTGCCGGCGTTGTTGGTCGAGGGCAGGCCGTCGGCGCCGATGATCGACAGGGCGGGCCGCCACGCGCGGTTGAGAATCAGCTCGGTTGGATCGTCGCTTATGGCATGGGTGCGCTCGATGAATGGAAACTTCGTGCGGATGTCGTCGCCGATCACGGCGGCAGCGGCGGCCGCCTGCTTGAGCCGCGCGTCGGGAATCGTTGCGTAGAATTCCTGGCCGAGCACCTTGCCCGTCGCCTCATCCTCGATGCGGCTCAACAACTGGCGCAGGATGCGGAAGCTGTCGGGCACGATGCCGCCGGCGTCGCCCGAATGGACGCCCTCAGTGAGCACATCGACCTGGAGCCTGCCGCCGACGAGACCGCGGAGCGAAGTCGTCAGCCAGAGCTGCTCGTAATTGCCGCATCCTGAGTCGAGCGCGATACACAGGCTCGGCCGCCCGATGCGGGGCGCGAGATGCTCGATGTAGTGCGGCAGATCGAAGCTGCCGCTTTCCTCGCACGCCTCGATCACGACGACGCATCGCGCGTGCCGAATCGAGTTCGCTTGCAGCGCACTGATCGCGCCGAGACAAGCGAACATCGCGTAGCCGTCGTCGGCGCTGCCGCGGCCGTACAAACGATCGCCCTCGAGCACCGGATTCCACGGGCCGAGCCCCTCGCGCCATCCCGACATCTCGGGCTGCTTGTCCATGTGGCCGTAGAGCAGCACGCAATCCTTCGAGTCGCCGGGAATTTCGATGAACAGCAGCGGAGTGCGGCCTTCGAGTCGAGCGACTTCCAGCTTCATACCGAGTATTTGCCGGCGGCGCGCCCAATCCTCGAAGCGCGCGACCACGCGGTCCATGTGGCCGTGCGCCTTCCAGTCGCGATCGAACGCGACCGACTTGTTGGGGATGCGAATGTACTCGATCAATTCGCCGACGATGGATTCATCCCAAAGCCGCTCGACGTGAGTTCGGATGGCTGCCTTGTCCATGACGAAAGCCTACGCGAGATGAGTGGCGATTGGCAAAATGACGCGCAGGCGCGATCTGCGTGGAGCCGCAGGACCCTCTCCTGGCCGCTCCCGTGGAAACAACGGGCGAGGGATCAGGCGACGGCTGAGCCCAGGCTTTCGATCAGGAGATTTAACGCGGCGGCCGAGAACGTGTGCATGTTGGCGAGGCGATCGGCGATGCCGGTCTCGACGGTGGTCGAGCTGTCGGCCGGGCCCGCGACTGCGATGCAACTGTATCCGGCTGCGTCGCCGTAGCGATTGCCGGTGGGGCCGCTCGCGCCGATCTCCGCGATGCTCCAGGTGACGGCGAATCGCGTGCGGGCGGCGCGCGCCAGGATCATTGCGCCCTCTTCGGTGATCGACTTGATTCCGGCGAAGGCGGAGTCGGGAACGTCGAGCATCGCGCGCCGCGCCTTGAGCGTGTAAACGACCGCGCCGCCAATGAAGTAAGCCGACGCACCAGGGACGCTCAGCAGCGCGGCCGAGATGAGGCCTCCGGTACTCGATTCGGCAACCGCGACGTTCTCGCGGCGGTCTTTGAGCATCGCGGCGATTTTTTCGGCGAGCGGCAGCAAATCCTGCATAGTGTCCTCTTCGAGTTTGAATTGACGCAGTGTTAGCTACTTAGCAATAGCGGCGGCCGCTTTGTTACCCAGTTGGTCGCTTGATCGTACGCATACGCGAGTTGCATGCACGCCATCTCGGCG
>JBOHWI010000459.1:0-5475 GCA_050736675.1 Binatus sp. (SeqCode) | reverse complement strand
GTTCTTTGACCGCGGCCCTTGTCCGCCGCTCAGCTTCAGCGAGCGCTCTACCCACGAGTACAGATTTCTTCACGCTGCTACCTTCGCTCCCCGTTCTTGAACCATCTGGCTGAGATCCAATGGAGCTGTCAATACTGGGACTCCCTCCGGAGATCTCCCTGTACGAAACACCTCGTCCCAATACTCGCGATTCCGTTTAGCGCCGAAGACCGTGTTGCTCAGATTCTTGTCGATCCAACAGGGGAGTCTCGCGAGATTCCTGAGGAACAGTTCGATTCGTTTCCAGAGCTCTTCAGGAAGTCGGCGATGGAAAAGCCGATCTTTATTTACCATCTGCCCCGTCCAGGCAAAGTAATGTTCCATCACTAACCGCACCCATCGCAGAACGCATGCGAGGACTTCCTCTCGCGCAATTCGCCATGCGCGAAGATGCTCTTCTGGAATTGCCTCGCCCTTCTGAAGTCGATACTCCAGACGTCGGCCACCGAGATCGGGATCCCATTGTTTGACAAAAAATAGGTCGGCGAAGAGGCTCATTAGCCGAACCATTTGTTCGCGTTCGAGTACCCGTGGATTGTCGCCGCGTTCCATACCTTCGTCGATCGGCACGGAGAGCGCGCCCTTATAGATAAAATTCAGCGAAGAACGTGCGCTCTATCGCGGTGTACGCCAAGGGCCGATCGGCCGTTTTACCCGCCCATTCTACAAATTCTCTGAGCCTGTTTTCTTTATGATAGGTAATTGAGTCTCGGGCGGAATCGATAATATAGCGCAGCATTTCGCGATGCTCACCCTTGAAAAACCCCACAAGGTCCGACTCGCTAAATCGATAGTCTTTTTCATCGAGCCGCTTCATCTCTTGATAGTTCTTCACGCGTTCCACGAACAGGGTACTTCCTAGATGACGCATTACTGCTGCGTCAAATGCGACCTGACGGAGCTTGTCGCCCGCGTTAGTGTTCGCTTGAAGTAGTACATTTGTGTCTGGATTCACGAAGACGCGGACCGGCAGTTCTCTGACGCCGAGCAATATCTGGGCGGCGGCTTTATGTTGCCCGTCAAAGACCTTAATCTCCCCGAAGCCCTCCGCGTCTGGAGCCCACCATGCAAGAGCAACATGCAGTTGCGGGCGCTTCTTAACGAATTCCTCGATCAACCCACGGATATTCGAGCCGATACTGCGCGGATTGATACGATCGTCGTGATGGAGGTATTCGAGAGGAAACATTGCGAAGAAGTAGTGCATACCACTCAAGCCGTCGTTGTACAGCGGTGCCTGATGCACTTCGGATCCACGCTTTGGGCTCTCAGCCAATACGAACTCTACTCTTCCGCCAGACTGCTTCAGTCTAAGGCGAGCCTTGGCACCCCCATAGCGCTGCAGAATGTGCCCAAGATTCGCACCTCGTTCCCCTCGTTCCTCAGCAGTCCTTTGAAGGCTCTCGAATTGCGCCATTCGTCGAGCAACTCGGAGGTCTGAAGCACCTTTACTGCGATTACAAGAGGAATGAGTCAGCGCGAAGTTGTTCTCTTCGTCCAGACCGTGGTCTGCCAAGGGTTCAATGTGATCAATGTCTAGCTGATCTTTGTGCAAAACGAGGTCAATTGCCTGATCGCAAATGAAGCATTTTCCGGATTGACGTTCGAGAAGTCTCTGCTCCAGCGCGACGCGGTCTTCCTTGCTCAGTGACGCCAGCTTCGGTGAGTGCTCCGCCATAGTCTCCTCTCCTCGTGTTTCAAAGGCTTGATCGAAAGCTTTTCACAGATTGCAAGTGCTGAAGAACTATTTACAGGACTCTGAGCCGCCGTGACAGCTATTCGATCCCATGGTTACGTGACCCTACCCCTGCGACGACTCATTCCCTCACTTCGCCAAACTGTCAGCCTCGATCGCCTCGATTACCGGAATTGGCGCCGGCGTCGTTATGAAGGCGATCCCGCCCGTCAGACCGCTGACCATCGTCGTCGCAAACCACAAGAGTCCTAGTGCTATCGCATCCTCCTTGCGCATTCCGGCCATCCCGAACAGCACCAGGTACGCCGATTCGCGAATCCCCAGCCCGTTCAACGTCAGCGGCAGACTCGCGAACACGTTCGCAATCGGAACGCAAAGGATGAACAGCGAGAGCGGCACCGTCAGTCCAAGTCCCGTCGCCAGGATGTACTGGTTCACACCCAGCCCGACTTGCAGCGCGATCGACATCGCGATTGCCGGGAGAAGGACCACCGGACGATGCAAATACGGTGCGATGATTCCGGCTGCGCGGCGAATCGGCCGCGGCATCAGATGTATCAGGCGGGCGGCGAGCGGCGACGCAAGAAATCCCGCGAGGGCGATCGCACCGACCGCGATTGTCGGGATGATGACCGTCGATGGAAGCGGTGCGAAGTTCAGGAACATCGCGGCTATCGCCGCCAACCAGAACAACCCGAGCAATCCCACGCCGCGATCCGCAACCACCGACGCGATCGCCTCGCCCAACCTTCCGTGCCGGCGGCCGAGGTAGACGGAGCGCGCCGCATCGCCGCCGAGCAATCCTGGCACAAACAAATTCGTGAACATGCCGACGAACAAGTAGGCGAGAAACTCGCGATACCGGCCATGTACCTTCAGCAGGGCGGCCAGAAGTTGCCATCGGTATGCGCACATCGCCTGGCCGGCGAGGTAAACTGCGACCGCAGCGGCGAAGTAAGCGGGACGCTCACGGCTGAGAATCCGGAAAATCGGCCGCGCGTCGAAATGCCACAACAAGACGGAGACCACAGCCACGCCCAGCCCTGCCCGCAGCGCAAACGCGCGGTACGGATGCGCCGCTTTGGCCTGCTCAGTTGAAGGTGATTGGCTCACGGCGCGAGATTCGTTCACGTCGCACGATTGCGCGCTTCTTTCCTTCGATTGCGATCACGTCGAACTCGCCGAAGCGCTCCTTCATTCGCGCGAGGTCGCCGGCGTCGAGCACCACCACGACGCGGCCCGACTGCTCCCACCGCCGAAACATTTGCTCGTCACTTTTCATGAACCACTCGCGCGCGTCAGGGTCGAGTCGCGAGCCGAATTTGAGCTCTGTGCGCGCGCCGACCAGCACGACCCGTCGGCGATTGTAAAACGGCAGCGACTGAACGTAGCGATGATAAGAGATGATGGTGGCGTCGGGCGCTTGCTCGGCGATCGCGCGGCTGAGTGCCGCGTACGAACGCAGCGGCTCAGTCTCGAGCCGCGCCCATCCGCCGGCAATCAACGCCAGCGCGAGCGTGCCGACGATCGCCCCGAGACCAGCGGCCGTGCGACCCGTAACGAACTTCAACGTGGTGACCGCACCACCGGCCAACAGGATCGCGCCAATTGCGTACATCGCCGCGCGCGCCGCCATCACATACGGAGTGCGAAATTGCGGCGCCTCGATCGCTGCAACGATCACGCCGGCGCCCAATAGCGCAAGCATCGGGCCGCTCTCGATGAGTATCCGCGAGTCGGGTACCCGGAGCGCAGCGCGCGATTCGGCGGTGGGCCACGCCAATGACACGAGTCCGTCGGCGATTAACACGGCCAACGGGGGGACCGCGGGCAGGATGTAGGGGATGAGCTTTGCGTCCGCGCATGAGAACGCGACTATGGTGACTCCCGCAGCGACGATGCAGAAGCTGCGCGCCGGGTTGCGCGGTGCGGCGCGCCAGGTCAGGAAAGGTACGAGCAACGACCACGGCATCAGTCCGACGGCGATTACCGGGATATAGAAGTAGAACGCTTCACGGTGGCTGTAGTCGGTCTCGAACACGCGTCTGAGATGCTCGCCGACGAAATAGAAGTCGGCGAAGCCCGGCTCGCGAATCGTCATCGCGACAAACCACGGCGCCGCGATCAGAGTCGTGAGCAGCAGACCGGGTATAGCGTGGAATCTTGCGATCGCGCCGCGCAGTTCACGATTGAGTGCCAGCCAGAGGAGCATCGAGAGAATCGGCAGCGCCGCGCCGACCGGGCCTTTGGTCATGACTGCCAGACCCATCGCGACGTACGCGACCCAGCACCAGCTCCCGCCCTCTTGCCAGTGGAGATAAAGCGAGAAGGTCGCGATCGTCACCAGCGTCGTAAGCGTCATGTCGGTCGTCAGCACTTGCGCCATCAACGCATACAGCGGAATCGTCGCGAGGATGGCGCCGGCGAGAAATGCGTCGCGGCGGCCGAACGCGCGCAGCGTGAAGAAGTACGTCGCGAGAATTCCGGCGATCGCCGAGAGTGCGACTGGGAGCCGCGCAGCGAATTCCGAAACGCCGAAGACCCGGAAGGAAAGCGTCGTCAGCCAATAGAGCAGCGGCGGTTTCTCGACGTAGGCGACGTAGTTTAGATGCGGTACGAGCAGGTTGCCGCTCTGCAGCATCTCGCGCGCAATTTCCGCGTAGCGCGCCTCGTCAGGCTCCCACAGGCCGAAGGAACCGAGATGAAACATGCAGACAGCGAGCGAGAGGGCGAGGATCGCGGCAACGTCGTATGCGATCGGCGTTGCAGACGATGTCGGCGCGGCCGGCTGGACAAACGGCGGCGATGAATTATCGGTGCGAGCGGTTCCGGACACGAGGGTTGAGTCTAACGCGCGGAGGCGATCGCTAATAGCCGACGGCGCCGCCGCCTTTGCGCGGATCGGCCGCGCCGCGGATATTTGCCGGCGCGATCGTGATCGCACCGACGGCTCCCAGCATGGGCACGACCTTGAGCTTGTAGCCCATTTGTTCGAGCGCGCTGCGGGTTGCGGCGGGCATCGCTTCTTCGACGATCACGACGTCGGGCGCGGCCTGCTCGTGAATTCGCGGCTCGGCGACGGCGCTGGCCGCGTCCAGGTGAAAGGCAATGATGTTGAGCGCGACCTGCAACACGCCGCTGACGATGGTTGGACCGCCGGAGCCGCCGGTCGTCATCACGGGCGCGCCATTTTTGGTGACGATTATCGGCGTCATCGACGAGAGCGGACGCTTGCCGGGTCTGATCTCGTTGGCGCGCTCGCCCTCGAGTCGATACGCGTTGGGCACGCCTGGCGCGACGGCAAAGTCATCCATCTCGTCGTTGAGAATGAGGCCGAGCTCGGGCACGCTCACCTTGGCGCCGAACACGGTGTTGATCGTCGTGGTGAGCGCGACGACGTTGCCGTCCTTGTCAGCCACAAGAAGATTCGTGGTGCCGTGATCGTGCGCCGCAGCCGCCGGCGCCGGCGAGGTCTTGGGATGCAGCGCACGTTCGCGTAATTCCCTTATGTGGGAGTCGGTGAGCAACTTCTGGATCTCGAGGCCGACGAAAGCCGGGTCGGCGTATCGCTCGCGGTCGATGAATCCCTGCCGCAACACTTCGATCAGACGCGCGAGATACGGCGGCGAGTTGACTCCCAGGCCGGCCAGATGCCCCGAATCGAGCGCACCCAGCATCTCGAGCACCACGCCGCCCGAGGACGGCGGCGGCATCGCATAGACTTCGTAGCTTTCGTAACG
>JBOHWI010000458.1:0-3068 GCA_050736675.1 Binatus sp. (SeqCode) | reverse complement strand
GAACGGGGTGGAGAGCAGCGAAATCGACCTGCAGGGAATTCTGCTCTCGACGGAGAAGTTCATGGTCCTTGGCGGAGTCGGCGGCGCGATGTACTTCGGCGGCTTTCTGAGCAACGCGCAAGGCCAGGGCGGCCCCGACCTGGGCTTCTACTACCGGCCGTGGCAGATCGGCGTCAGTGCGCAGGCCGGTTACGGCAATGCGCACCAGTACGGGCAGATCAGCATGTACAAGCAGCTCAGTTGGTTCGAGTAGTCACGGCGTTTCAGAATCCAAACCTCGCGTGACGGGGTCTCTGCGTCGCCGGCTGACACG
This sequence comes from Binatus sp. (SeqCode), assembly GCA_050736675.1. GTDB lineage: Bacteria > Desulfobacterota > Binatia > Binatales > Binataceae > Binatus. Next base: position 2,755 of record JBOHWI010000458.1, on the reverse strand, counting down.
GTTAGCGGCGGACGCGCCGGCGCGATAAGCTCGAATCGCTGACGATGGCGAGCGCAAAACCGGCACATCATGGCCCCAGATTCTCGTGGCGCACATTCCTGTTTGGAATCGTGCTGCTGGGCTTACTATTTGTGGCCGCCGACCGCTTCCACGCCGCATTCGAGCGGATGGATCTGATCGCCTACGATTTGCGGATCAATACTATCGCTCCGCACCCATCCTCGGGCCTGATCGCGATCGCCACGATCGATGACCGCAGCATCGCGCAGCTTGGGCAATGGCCGTGGCCGCGGATCGTGCTCGCCCGCCTGGTCGAAGCGCTCAAGGATTACAAGGTCAAGGTCATCGGTTTCGATGCGATCTTCAGCGAAGCCGACAAGAGCGACGTGGCGCGTGCGGAAACAACTCAAAAGCTCGCGAAGCTCGGCCTCACGGAGCAGACCATCCGCGACATACTGGGGCCCGGTAACGACGAGGCGTTTGCCGCCGCGATAAAGTCGCAGGGCCAGACCGTGCTCGGGTACGCATTTCAGACCCACCAGATCGAGAAAAGTGACGGAGGCAAAACGGCCGGATACCTCGACAAGATTCGAGCGCCCGGGCCTCTGGTCTACGGAATCGTGCGGCAGGCCGCGGGTAAGGCGCCGCAGTTGATCGCGGCAGATGCGTATTCGCCGCCGATTTCGTTGCTTAACGACGCCGCTCGTTCGATCGGGTTCTTCGACGTTGACGCCGACCGCGACGGCGAAATCCGCGCCGAGATGACGGTAATCCGCTTCGACGGCCACTACTGCGTGCCGTTGTTTCTCGCCGTCACCGACGCATACGCGGGCGGCGCGCCGATGGCATTGGGCCTCGATTCGCTGGGCGTGTCGGGAGCATCGATCGCCGACGTGCGACTACCGGTCGATGACCACGGCATGATGCTGGTGAATTTCCGCCGCGGCGCCCACCCGTTTCCGTACTACTCGGTCTCGGACATCATCAACCACCAAATTGAGCCGGCGAAACTCGCGGGCAAGATCGTCCTGGTTGGCGCAACCGCTCACGGGCTTGGCGATCGCGGCGTGACGCCCGTCAACCCCGACATGCCGCGGGTCGAGATTCACGCCAACGCGATCGACAACGTGCTGCAGGGCGACTTCCTGCGCCGTCCGATCGAGGCCGAGGAAATAGCGCTGGCGGCAACGCTGGTGATTGGCATCGCGATGTCGCTTGGCGTCGCGTGGCTGTCGGCGATGTCGTCGGCGGCGCTGGGCGTAATCCTGTTGGTCGGCTATTACGCATACGCGCAGCACCGCCTGCTGCAAGACGGTCTCGTGATTGGGATCGTATTCCCGATGTTCGCCGCGCTCGTAATTTATATGTTCCTGGCCGGCTATCGGTACATCACTGAAGGCCGCGAGAAGCGGTACTTGCGCGTGGCGTTCGAGCATTACCTGAATCCTGACGTCATCACGGCTCTGCTCGATTCGCCCGAAGGGTTGAAACTCGGCGGCGAGAAGCGTCATCTCGCGATTCTTTTCGCCGACATAGTCAGCTTTACCAAACGGGCCGAGAAGACCGAGCCGGAGGATCTGCTGGCCCTGCTGAACACCTACATGACCTCGATGATCGACGTAATTTTCAAGACCGGCGGCGTGGTGGACAAGCTGATGGGCGACGGGATCATGGCGTTTTGGGGCGCGCCCAACGATCTCGAAAATCCCGCGCGCGCCGCGATCGATTGCGCGCTCAAGATGCTCGACAATCTCCACGGGCTCCAGACCAACGATCCCCGTTTCGCCGATCTCGACATCGGCATCGGCATTTCGACCGGTGATGTCGTGGTCGGCAATCTCGGCGGCGAAAATCGTTTCGACTACTCGGTCATCGGCGACACCGTCAACTTCGCCTCGCGGCTCGAGGGTCTGACCCGCCATTTCAAGGTGCACCTGCTGGTCAGTCGCCAGACCTACACCGAGGCCGGCGCCGGTTACATCGGGCGTGAGCTGGGGCTGGTGAAGGTCAAGGGAAAAGAGCTGTTCGTGCCGATCGTCCAAGTTGCCGGACGCGAGAACGACAGCGTCGATCCCTCGTTCTATCGTAAGTTCGGCGACGCGCTGTCCAAGATTCGCGCGGGCGATGTATCATCGGCGCGCCAGGAGCTCGAACGACTGGGCGAGACGCGCCCCGACGACACTCCGGTGCGCATTTACCTGGACAAGCTCGCCGCCGACCCCGAGCATCCGCCGACCGAGATGGTGTTCGAGTTCGAGAGCAAATGACCGTCAACTGGCTTAAGCGCGTGCAATCATGATACTTCAGTTGCTTCGACCCTATCGCGCAAAGGATAATTGAAGTTCCGCAAATGGCTACTCACGACAAGGTCAAGGTGGCTGTGGTTGGCGCCTCCGGATACTCCGGTATCGAGGCGGTGCGCATTCTCGCCGGCCATCCGTTCGTCGAGTTGAGCGTGCTCACCTCCGAGCATTATGCGGGGCGCGAGGTCGCCGACGTTTATCGCCACCTCGCCGGCATCGATTTGCCGCCGTTCGAGGAATTGCGCCCGGACCTGGTGCAGGGCCGCGCCGACGTCGCCATTTCCTGCCTGCCCGAGACGGTCGGCACCGCGCACACGGCGGAACTGATCAAGGCGGGAGTCAAGGTAGTGGATCTCTCGGCGGACTATCGGTTCAAGGATGCGGCGCAGTTCCGCACCACTTACGGCATTGAGCATCCGGCGCCGCAACTCCTCAAGGAGTCGGTTTACGGG
>JBOHWI010000457.1:0-3844 GCA_050736675.1 Binatus sp. (SeqCode) | reverse complement strand
GTTATGGACGCGTTAGCTAGCCGGCGCGGCGATCCTTGCTCACCTACGGCCTTCTTCGACCCAGGGTCCTGCGGTCTGCCGCGCCCGCTGCTATCTTGATACGCTGGTCCGCAGATACAAGGGTCCTCATACAGCGCGCATTTTTCGCGCGCGACTAAAGATTCTGCGCGTGTTCTGAGTGACCGATCTGGTTACGCTTCGCCGCCGCTCATATCGCGTCGCACCGGATAGTCCACCACGATCGCGCGCCCATCTGTGATTGCCCTCACAAAATGAAGCGTGTCCGGCGGCACGATTGCGACGCAGCCGGGTCCGGCTACTTCCGTCTTGCCGCCGACGGTCACTGCGAGCCGCCCTTCGATGACGTTCCAGACTTCCTCGTTCGGATGCGAGTGTTCGTGGATCGTTGATCCCGCCTCGAAGACGTAGTGGCCGAAGGTCATGCTCTCCGAGTCGAAGTATTTTCCCTTCCACCCGGGGAGCCGCTCGATTGTTTTCAACTCGCGAGTGTCGATGAAAGGCATATTCTTCTCCGCGCGTTCGATACTCATACTAACCGTCCGCCAAACCAAAAGTTATGGTTCAGGGGATGAACTATTCAGCCTGCGCGGTCGCGCGCCCGACGTGCTATGATTCGGCATGGACGGCAATCTCCATAATCCACGGCCGCGAGGCCTCCTTTCCTGACACTGGGGCAGAGGTCACGCCTGCAAACTAATTTTGAGGGAACGAACCCACCGATGGGGGTACGCCTGTCACCGGACCACTACCTGTTGTAGAACTTGTTTCTTTTCCGGCGCGATTGATCGCGCCCAAATGGGGCTGGTTTGAGGGTGATTTTACGATCATAATATTCGATCACCCTATTTTTAGAGGCGAACAGGGACGCTTTTAGTGGGATTGGTCGTTCAAAAATACGGCGGAACGTCGGTCGGTTCGATTGACCGAATCAAGGCGGTCGCCGATCGCGTGATCAAGGTGCGCGACGGCGGCAATGGGATCGTCGTGGTCGTGTCCGCGATGGCCGGCGAGACCAATCGTCTGTTCCAGCTCGCTTCAGAACTCAGTGAATCGCCCAGCGCGCGCGAGACTGACGTGCTGGTCGCCACCGGGGAGCAGGTCTCGGCCGCGCTGCTCGCTATTCGGCTGCAGTCGATGGGCCATCGGACGGTTTCTTTTCTCGCCTTTCAAATGAACCTGACGACCGACTCCAATCACGGCCGCGCGCGAATCAAATCCGTGCAATGCGATCGCGTGATGCGCGCGCTCGACGACGGCCAAATCGTGGTCGTCGCGGGATACCAGGGCGTCAACCCCAGCGGCGATATCACCACGCTCGGACGCGGCGCGTCGGACCTTACCGCGGTCGCGCTGGCGGCCGCTCTCAAAGCCGACGCCTGCGAAATTTACACCGACGTCGACGGCGTCTATACCGCCGATCCCAACGTCTGCCCCAAAGCAAAGAAACTCGGGCGCATCTCGTACGACGAGATGCTCGAGATGGCCGGCCTCGGCGCCAAGGTCCTGCAAACCCGCTCTGTAGAACTTGCCCGCCGCTATAACGTGCCGCTCGTCGTCCGCTCCAGCTTCGGTGAAGCCGAGGGGACGTGGGTCGGACAAGAGGATCAGTCGATGGAGGACGTGCTCGTTTCCGGCGTAACGCTCGATCAGAATCAAAGCAAGATAACGGTCGCCGGCGTCGAGGATCGGCCCGGGCTCGCGGCGAAGATTTTCAGCCCGATTGCGGACGCGGGAATCGTCGTGGATATGATTATCCAGAATGCCAGCGCCGACGGCCGCACCGACATGACGTTCACCATCGGGCGCGAGGATCTCAAGCGCGCGCTCGAGATCGTCACCCGCACGGCCAACGAAATTGGTGCAGCGGGCGTGCGGCACAACGAGCAGGTCGCCAAAGTCTCGGTGGTCGGCGTCGGCATGCGCACGCATTCGGGCGTCGCGGCCACGATGTTCAAGGTGCTGGCGGCGGAGCGGATTAATATCGAGATGATTTCAACCTCGGAAATCAAGGTCTCGGTCGTGGTCAACTCGAAATACGGCGAACTTGCGATGCGTGCGCTGCACGACGCGTTTATCAATGGCAATGGCGACGGCGGTCCGAACGGTTCGCCGCGGGAGTCAGTTTGAGTTCGATGGCGAATACGAAACACATACAGGTTTACGACACGACTTTGCGCGACGGGTGCCAGTCCGAGGACGTTTCGCTGACGGTCGAGGACAAGGTCACGATTGCGGAGCGGCTGGACGATCTCGGCTTCGATTACATCGAGGGCGGATGGCCGGGCTCGAACGATCGCGACGCGGCCTTTTTCAAAGAGATCAAGAAGATCAGGATTCGCCGCGCGAAGATCGCGGCCTTCGGCTCGACGCGACGCTCTGGCGTGCGCGCTTCAGCCGATCGCAATCTGCAATTGCTGCTGCGCACCGGAACTCAAGTGGCGACCGTCGTCGGCAAGACCTGGGATATGCACGTGCGCGAGGCGCTCAGAATTCCGCTTAGTGAGAATCTCGAGATTCTCAACGACACGATCGCATTCCTGAAAAAGAACTTCGACGAGGCGATCTTCGACGCCGAGCATTTCTTCGACGGCTATTTTCACAATCCCGAGTACGCGCTTGCATGCCTGAAGGCGGTCGACGACGCCGGCGTCACCCTGATCGCGCTGTGCGACACCAACGGCGGACGCCTGCCGCATGAAATCGAGGCGGCGGTGACGGCGGCTCGCGCGGCGGTGAATTGCCCCATCGGAATTCATTGCCACAATGACTCGGAAGTCGCGGTCGCCAACACGCTCGCCGGCGTGCAAGCGGGCGCGACGCAAGTGCAGGGGACCGTCAACGGCTTCGGCGAGCGATGCGGCAATGCGAACCTGGTTTCGATCGTCGCCAATCTGCAGCTCAAGCTCGGCTACCATTGCGTGCCGCCCGCCAAGCTCAAGACGATGCGCGAGGTCTCGACGCTGGTGTACGAGCTCGCCAATATCACGCCGTTCGCGCGCCAGCCGTACGTCGGCCGCAGCGCGTTCGCGCACAAGGGCGGGTTGCACGTCTCGGGAATCCAGCGCAACACCGCGACCTACGAGCACATCGACCCAGCGCTGCTCGGCAACGATCGCCGCGTGCTGCTTTCGGAGCTCGCGGGCCGCGCGAACATCGTGTACAAGGCCCGGGAGTTCGGCCTCGACGTCGGTGCGGCGAGCGACGATAAGATCGGTCTGCTGCTCGACGAACTCAAGCGCCTCGAAGGCGCCGGCTACACCTTCGACGGCGCCGACGCTTCGTTCGAGCTGCTGATGCTGCGGACGCTCGGCCTCGCCAAAGAACATTTCAACTTCGTCAGCTTCCGCGTGTTCGACGACAAATGGCATGAGGATCGCGCGCCGTTCAGCGAGGCCGTCGTGGTTATCGAAGGCCCCGACGGTGTGCGCACGCGCAACTCCGCGATCGGCAACGGTCCCGTCAACGCGCTCGACTCGGCGCTGCGCCACGCGCTGCTGCCGTACTATCCGAATCTCGAAGCGATGCAGCTCGTGGATTACAAAGTGCGCGTGCTCGACAATGGCGCCGGCACCGAGGCGCGCGTGCGCGTGTTGATCGAATCGACCGACGGCAAACGCCGATGGGGCACGGTTGGATTGTCCAGCAACGTGGTCGAGGCGAGCTGGCAGGCGCTGGTTGACTCGGTCGAATACAAGCTGCACAAGGATAACGTAAAGCCGCGCACGAAGGCGGCCAGCAGGCACAACGGTGCGCGTCCGCGGTCGAGCAAGGCCGCCGAGAACAGCCACACCGCCCACTCGAAGGAGTGACGCGCGCCGCCTGA
>JBOHWI010000456.1:0-5063 GCA_050736675.1 Binatus sp. (SeqCode) | reverse complement strand
GGATGGGCCTGATGGTAGCGCCGATCATGGGCCCGACGCTCGGCGGATGGATCACCGACAATTGGAACTGGCGCTGGAACTTTTATATCAACCTGCCGGTCGGCGCGGCCGCATTCCTGATGGTCTGGACCTTCGTTCACGACCCCGCATACTTGCGCACCCGGCGCGCCGAAGGCGGCAAGACCGACTACACCGGCATCATGCTGCTCGTGATCGGGCTCGGCCTGGCGCAGCTTGTACTCGACCGTGGCCAGCGCGCCGATTGGTTCAGTTCGCCGTGGATCGTTTGGGGCACAATAGTTTCCGCGGTATGCATCGTCGGGCTCACGATCAACGAATTGCGCACGTCGGAACCGATTCTCGATCTTTCGATCCTTGGGATTCCCGTTTTCACGATGTCCGTGATGCTGATGGTCGCGATGAGTTTCGCGCTGTTCGGCACCGGCCTGTTGAACCCGATTTTTCTGCAGGAGCTGATGGGTTACAGCGCGTGGAAGGCCGGCCTGGTGCTCGCGCCGCGAGGGCTCGGCACGATGGCGGCGATGCTGATCGTCGGACAGCTCGCGCGCTACCGCTACGATACGCGCCCATTAATCGGCGTCGGCTTCGTCATCATGGCAATTGCGCTGTGGACGATGGCGGGATGGAACACCCAGGTCAGCATGTGGACGGTGACGTGGCCGAGTCTCGTCATGGGCGTCGGCATGGGAATGATTTTTCCCACCCTGTCAGCTACCACGCTCGCATGCGTCAGCCGCGAGCGCGTTGGCTACGCCGCCAGCCTCTACAACATGATGCGCAACACCGGCGCCGCCATCGGCATCTCCTACATGACGACCGTGCTGGTCAATCACGAGCAGACGCACCAGTCGTACCTGGCCGAGCATTTCACCGTCTTCAACGCGTGGAAGATGAGCGAAGCGGCGCGGCTGACTCCCGGCGGGCGAAGCTTCGACTATCTGCCGCAAATTCTCACCGGCCAGAAGCAGGGACTCGGCATGGTGTACGGAATGATTCAGCAGCAGGCGATGATGCTGTCGTTCAACGACATCTACCGCACACTGGCTATTGTAATGATGATTCTTGTTCCGACTTTCCTGCTACTGCGCCGCGCGCAACCCAGGACAGGCATGACCGCTCACTAGCTATTCCATTTTCGCGAGCACTCGCTCGAAGATCTCCAACGACGGCTGATCGAACAGCACGAACTCAACCCACTCGAGCGTGGTTGGACCGCCGAGATGCGCGCGAACTTCATCGAGCATCACCTCGGCGCATCGCTCGATTGGAAACCCCGCGATGCCCGTGCCAATTGCCGGAAACGCGATCGTCTTGAGCGAGTTTTCCCCGGCGCGCTTCAGCGAATTGCGCGTCGCCGCGCGCAGATTCGTCTCCGAGGTGGATTCTCCCAGCCGCATACTCGCGGCGTGAATTACGTGCCGCGCACGGAGCCGTCCGGCGCCCGTAATCGCTGCCTCGCCGAGCGCGATCGGACCAATCTTGTCGCATTCCCGCTGAATCGACGGGCCGCCCTTGATGCGAATCGAGCCCGCCACGCCGCCGCCCAGCATCAGGTCGTCATTGGCGGCATTGACGATCGCGTCCACATCCGTGTCCGTGAGGTCGCCCTGCCGTAGTCCGACCTTCGCGCGCCAATTTTTGCTCATGGCCATGTTATTATCGCGCCAACCGTGAGGACGAGGAAGACAACTGCTCGGCTGCGATTATTCGCGCAGATTGCCGCGGCGCTCGCGCTCCTCGGATGCACGCACCATCGCCCCGATCGGTCACGCGGCACGATCCAGGTCGATATCGAAATCTCGCCGACCTCGACCGACCCGCGTTTCGCGACCGACGCGATCTCGTCGCGTATCAACGAACTCATTTTCGATTCGCTGGTAAAGACCGATCGCAAGGGCCAGTTCGTTGGCCACCTTGCCGAAACTATCGAGCGTCCCTCCGCAACGGAAATCGTTTTTCATCTAAAACACGGAGTTCGCTTCAGCGATGGGCGTGAACTGACGGCGCGCGATGTAATATTCACTTACGATTCGATTCTTGCGCCCGAGTCGATGTCGCCGAAACGCGCCAGCCTCGAGCAGTTGAAGTCTATCCAGGCGCTCGACGACTACACCGTCGTCATGGCCACCGCGCATCCCTACGCACCGGCGCTTGAAATGGCGACAGAGGGAATCGTGCCCGCTGGCACTCCCCTGCCATCGAAGGAACGCGCGGCCGCTCCTGTCGGCAGCGGCCCATTTAAGATGGTAGCTTACGCGCGCGATGAAACCATCCGGCTCGCGCGCAATTCGTACCATCCGCATCCGCCCGACGCGGCGCAGGCGATACTCTTCAAAATCGTACCCGACGCAACCGTGCGCGCGCTCGAACTGGCGGAGGGCGTTTGCGATTTCTCGGGGAACAATCTCGAGTACGACGTGTTGCCGTGGCTTGCCGCGCACCAGTCGCTGGAGGTCAGCAACACTCCCGGCACTACCTATAGGTATTTGTCTTTTAACTTTCGCGATCCGCGCCTGCGCGACTTACGAGTGCGTCAGGCGATTGCCTATGCGATCGACCGCAATACTACAGTCAATACCATCTTACGTGGTACTGGGCGGGTAGCTACCGGCATGCTCTCGCCCGAGAACTGGGCATACGACGGCAACGTCACTAGCTATAACTACGATCCGCAAAAAGCGCGTCAACTGCTCGAGCAGTCCGGCTATCGGGCGGGAAGCAACGGGATGCGCGGTCTCAAATTCGAATACAAGACCACGCCGGAAGGTACACGCATGGGAGAAGCGTTTCAGGCGATGCTCCGGCAAGTAGGCATCGAGCTGACTATTCGGTCCCTCGACTTCGCCACCTACTATGCGGAAATTCAAGCCGGGGATTTCGATTTGACTTCGCTGCAGTGGGTCGGCATCAACGACCCGAATAGCTACTACATGGTATTCGATTCCAGGAAGACGCCGCCGCACGGACAAAATCGGGGTTACTATTCCAATCTCGCGATGGATCGCCTGCTCGAAGCGGGAATGACTACTGTCGATCCGGACGAACGAAAGAGAATATACGGACAAGTGCAGCAACTCGCCGCCGAGGAACTGCCGTACGTATCGCTATGGTGGGTCGCCAATGTCGCCGTGATGAATCGGCGGCTGGTCGGCTTCGACGCATATCCCAACGGCAGCCTCCGCTCACTCGCGACGCTCACGCTGAGCGGGCCAAACAGCGGCGGAGAGCCGGCGCAGTGATCCAGTGATCGATTATCTGCTCCGGCGCCTGCTGGCGCTCGTACCGGTCGCGCTCGGGGTGGCGACGCTGACCTTCGCGATCATTCACCTGGTGCCCGGTGATCCAGTGATCGCGATGCTCGGTGAGACCGCCGTGCCCGCAGACATTGTCGGGATGCGCCATCAGCTCGGACTCGACCGGCCCCTGCTCGAGCAGTACGCCGCCTATCTCGGTGGACTCGCCGTGGGCAATCTCGGCGAATCGTTTTCATATCGCAAACCGGTCGCGGGCCTCATCGCTGAACGCTATCCGGCCACCATCGAACTCGCTGCGGCAGGGATGCTGGTCGCGGTGCTCCTGGCATTCCCGCTGGGATTAATCGCGGGCTCCAACCCCGGCGGCGCCGGCGATCTCGGCGCGATGGGTTTTGCAATCGTCGGCATTTCGATTCCGCACATCTACCTCGGCCCGTTGCTGATGATATTGTTTTCACTGGATCTGCGCTGGCTGCCGCTCACCGGCCGCGGCGGTCTCGAGCATCTGGTCCTGCCCGCGCTCACGCTCGGTACCGCGCTCGCCGCGATCCTTGCGCGGATGTTGCGCCAGAGCCTGATTCGCGTGCGCGCGAGCGACTACATGCGCACCGCGCTCAGCAAAGGGTTGAGTCCGCGCGCCGCCCTGATTCGCCACGGGCTCAAGAACGCGCTGACCTCCGTCGTGACCGTCATCGGACTTCAGATGGGCGCGTTGCTTAGCGGCACCCTCATCACCGAGATAATTTTCTCGTGGCCGGGCATTGGCCGACTTCTGATTAGCGCGATAGGAGCCCGCGACTATCCGGTTGTCGAAGGATGCGTCCTGGCGTTCGCGATGACCTACGTCGTCGTGAACATGGCGACGGATCTCGTTTATGCAACAGTGGATCCTCGAGTGAGAATCTCCTGATCATGCGCGTCCTCAATCCGTCACTGGCTATTGGAGTGACTATCGTTGTTGCTATCGTGGTGACTGCGATCGTCGGTCCTACGCTATTTCGCGTGGATCCTCTGTCGATCGATCTCGGCAACACCCTCGCCGGACCCAGCCGTGCGCATCCGTTTGGATGCGACGCACTCGGGCGCGACGTGCTCGCCCGTGTCCTGTGGGGCGCGCGGCTTTCACTCTCGATTTCCACCGTCGTCGTTGTGATCTCCCTCGTCGTAGGCAGTCTGATTGGCGCAACCGCCGCGCTGTCGGGCGGTCGAATCGACAATCTCATGATGCGCGGCGTGGATATTGTCCTCGCCTTTCCGGGAATCCTGCTCGCGATCGCGCTGGCGGCCATTCTCGGGCCGGGGCTGGTCGATCTCACGATAGCGCTGACAGCGATGGGATGGACCGGCTACGCGCGCATCGTGCGCGGTGAGGTGCTGACCCTGCGCGAGCGCGACTACGTTCTCGCCGCAGAGAGCCTCGGTGCCAATCGGTCGCGCCTGCTGATCCGCCATTTGCTGCCCGGGGTCGTTGGACCGCTGGCCGTGCAGGCTACATTCGGAATCGGCGGTATAATCGGCGCCGAAGCAGCCCTTTCGTTTCTTGGCCTGGGCGCGCTACCGCCTACGCCCAGTTGGGGCAACATGCTCGACGCGGGCCGCGCCTTCCTGCTGGTCGCCCCACACCTTACGACGGCGCCCGGGTTCGCGATCGGACTTTCGATTCTCGGCTTCAATCTGCTGGGCGACGGAATCGCGCAGAAAGTCGGTCGCCGCGGCTGACCGGCCGGCACTTCGATCGATCGATGTGCGAAACTCAGAATGTTCGTGATACTCATTCCGATCAGGAAG